>JAGAYB010000108.1 GCA_017940705.1 Selenomonas sp.
CCGACAGCACCGCTGTCACTGCCGCCATGTCCGGGGTCAATGACGATGGTTTTGCCCTTGATTCCGGGAGCGTTGATATCACTGACAAAGCCCGGCTCCAACACGTCAATCACCAGACGGAAGGGCTTTTTGCTGCGGCGCTCTGCCGGCAGGGTACTGATATGGTAGGTATTGCTGTTTACTTCATTGACGAAGTCAATGCTGACCCGAAGATTATCGCCCTGCTTTTCCAGATTGACTTTTTTGGCCAGATTGCCTTTCAAATTTATGCTGCTTTTCAGCTTGCCCTGACTGGTATTTTTCATGTCAAGGATTAACTGACGGCGCAGATAAGTCAGTTCTGTTACAGTATATTCAGGATTTTCCTCTGTCATACCTATTTCGATACGCAGTGCCTTACGTCCTTCTACTTCGACATTACTGGTTTGAAAATAATTCAGTTCATTGTGGCTGGCTGCCTCTGCCTTGAAGGGCAGCACCATCATCACTACTGCTGCTAAAACGCCCACCAAACTTGCCCAGCGGAATACGTTATTCATTAAGTCTGCCTCCTTACTCCCCGAGGAGTTCCAATGCTTCTTTGGCCGCTTCTTCATTGGCCTCTTTATCCAAGGCTATATCAATTTTGATATAGTCGCCTTCCCCTGCATCAGCAGGGAGATATTCGCGGGGGAAATTTACTTTTTGCATTTCATCCCCCAGCAGTAACACCGCCAGTTTGCCTTCGTAGCGGTCAATATAAGCGGAAATCATTGCGCATCCCCTCTTTCAGGCTGTATTGTATAGCTATGGCCATCCGTCTTAACGATGATGGTGCCATTTTTATCTGTTTCATAAATTTTGAGCTTCATCGACTGATATTTTTTCATAGTCTGCTTATGCGGATGACCGTAGTCATTGCCTGCACCACAGGAAATCAGCACACCTTCCGGTTTGACCGCCCGCAGGAAATCCTTGGAAGAAGATGTCTTGCTGCCATGATGGCCGGATTTTAGCAGCGTACTGTGCAAATCCCCGGCAAAATTTTCCACCATGACTTTTTCCGCCGGCTGCTCAGCATCGCCGGTAAACAGCATGGAAAAATCACCGAAAATCAGCTTGCCCACCACCGACTCGTTGTTCGGGTCGTGATTTTCCGTGGTCTTGCTGCCCTTATCCACTACCGCCTGAGGTGGGGACAGTACCTTGAAACTCACGCCGCCGCCCAAATCAAGCACCTGTCCTGCCGTCAGCCCATGACGGGGAATGTTTTTCTGTTTCAGCATCTTCATGTAGCGGATGTATATCTTGGACTTAGAGGGCATGCCATTATCAAAAACCTCGCCAACTTCATAGTCTTTAAGGACAACGCCCTCTACGCCACCAATATGGTCGGCATGGGGATGGGTAAGAATGAGTTTGTCAATACGCGTAACCTGTGCTTTTTGCAGTTCAGTCCGCAATTTTTCCTGCTCGTCCAAATCGCTGGTGTCGATAAGCACCGTCTGCTCCGGGGTCTTAATGAGAATTGCATCCCCCTGCCCCACATCCAGCATGCTTATGGTGACCTCTTTGTTCTGTTCTGCACTGGCACTCTGCCCTTCAGCCTGCGCTGGCGGCCGGGATGATGTGTTTTGTGAACCGCATCCTGTCAGCAGGCTGGTCAGGAGTAGCACCACCCCTAGAATAATACCGAATTTATTTCGCATAATCCACCTCAAACTCTTTTCAGGATGTAACGGTAGATGCCTTCTGCCACACCGTCTTCATCCACATCAGGCAGAACATGTTCAGCCAAAGCCTTTAATTCCGCCCCGGCATTGCCCATGACCAGAGCATGGCCAACCGTTCCCATCATCTCAATATCATTGAGCCCATCGCCAAAGGCATAGCTGTTTGCCAATGGGATATCCATGTACTGCAAGGCCTGTTGTATGCCCGTAGCTTTGGAAATATCTGCTGCATATAGTTCCATGTATTTCAGCAGCGTCGGGTCAATGAGCCCCGTCACCCCTGGCCATGACAGCAATTTGTCAAATAAACCGCTCGCCTTGGGCGTATCGCAAAGAAATTCCAGCTTGCCAGCCTTGACCTCTGACAAGTCAAATTGACGGACAAATTTACTCACGTCAATATCAATATTGCGATAGACGTTTTCCAAGCCCTTAAAATCCTCTTTCAGATAAACATAAGGGTGACTTTCCAAAATATACTCTATGCCCTTTTCTTCCGCCAGCTTTACCATAGCCTGTACAGTTTCTGCAGGCATGTCCTGACGGAAGATAACCTGACCGTCAAGAATGACCACGGCACCGTTCATGATGACAAAGCCATCAAAAAGCCCTGACTCAGTAAGCTCCGGGTCAAGATAAGCCCAAGGCCTTCCACTGGCAATAAATGTATGATGACCGGCAGCACGCAGCTCTTGAATGGCTCTTTTCACCGGCAGGCTTATCTGCGTCTGCTTTTTGCGGATGTTAATAAGTGTTCCGTCTATATCAAAAAATATGGCCTTTTTCATTTTTTTCCTTTCCAGTATATACGGCAACGAATCCCTAACAAAAGAAACCATAGGCCAAAGCAAACAAGATACACTATGTCCAAAGTCTCCAAATTCCGGTAGTCAATCCTGAAAACCAGCAAATATATCCCCAGCAAAGCAATCAGCACATCCATGGGCTTGATGGCATTTTTTAACCAATCCACGAAAAAGTCCCCTATCTTTAGTGACAATGATGTTTCCTTTCTCTATGTTACTAAAAATCGAGGCCTCATTCAAGCCCTTTTAAACAATAAAAAAGCCCCGTGAAACCTCACGGAGCCTTGATTTACATATGGTGCCGATGATCGGAGTCGAACCGATACGTTGTTGCCAACGGCAGATTTTGAGTCTGCTGCGTCTGCCAATTCCGCCACATCGGCGTTAGCAACTGCCTAGCGTTGCTGACAAAAGATATATTAGCATACATACCAGTTATTGTCAAACACTTTTTTCAATAAAACATCAATTACAGCAAAGCAGGACTGATGTTTAATCTAACCATTTGGTATCATGATGGCTGCGTATAAATTTGACAAACTCATCTGTTGCTAGAGGCGGTGAAAAGTAATAGCCCTGTTCGTATTCGCAACCCATATCAGCTAGTGTCTGTGCCATGTGCTTGTCCTCCACGCCTTCCACGATGACAGCCATCTTTTCATCGCGGAACATCTTCAATATATGCGTGAACATATTGCTGGCGCTGCGGAAGTAAGACCATACCAGCTGCATATCTATTTTCACCATCACAAAAGGCAGGTTCAGCAGACGCACCAGATTGGACGTACCTGCACCAAAATCATCCAGCAGGAACCGCACACCAATCTTTTCCAGTTTTTGCATTTGCAGCTTTAGGGAATCCATATCACCAGCGGCTGATTCTGTAATCTCCAGCCGGATTTTGTTCAGCGATACCTTATGCCGGCTGGCAATGCGCTCCAGCTCCTCACCCAGACTCTTATTCATGCACTGTGCCGGTGAAAGATTCACGGTCAGGAATTCAATCCCTAAAGCATCCAAATCGTAATCGCTGATAAAATGGCAGGTCTTGGCGAAAATCTGCCGCCCAAGTTCCATAATATCACCGGACTTTTCTGCGATGGGAATAAATTCCTGCGGAGGAATATAGCCAAGTTCATCATCGTAAAGTCTGGCCAGCACCTCAGCCACAGGAATTTTATTTTGCTTAACCGAGTACATCGGCTGCAGGTTAATCTCCAAACTCCTTTCGCGCAAGGCTCTGCCCAGAGCTATTTTTATTTTTTCCTGACGATTTATTTTCTCTAA
This sequence comes from Selenomonas sp., assembly GCA_017940705.1. The sequence continues at coordinate 3,806 of JAGAYB010000108.1, forward strand.
AAGCTGCTCGTCAACCACATATACAACTGACTGGTCAATTTTATTTGCTTCGGTAAATGCTCTTTCCAGACAAACCTCTACGGAATTCACATCGGCCTTAGGTATCGAACGGGAAAGAAAAATCGTATTTACACCCAAAGGCACTTCTACGCCGCCATTGGCTTGCCATGAAGTGCGGAATCTATCCTGAATGTTTTTTGTCATCCCCTGAACATCCACATAATCCAAGGTCTGATTAAGCAGAACCAACTGGCCGTTGCCAAAATAGAAAATATAAAACCCCTTGAACTGCGTGCTGAGCCATGCCCCGATGTTGGCAAGGCTGGCATACATGGGCTCGGGACTGTAAACAGCCTTATACAAGGTATAGTCCTTGACGCAAATTCCCAGACAGGAAAACGGCACACCTGCCAAAATAAATTCCGTTACCATCTCCGAGAAGGCCGCCCTGTTAAATACATCAACCTTCCTGTCCCGAAAAGAGTCCGGATTCTGGGAGGTCAGATAGATAATCAGGATAACCAGCAGGCTGAAGAAACTGGTCACCAAGGTGTTCATAAACGAATGGCGTACAATGAGCCCGATGGCCAGAATCATATTTCCGATATAAAGCCCCAGCTGTAATTTCATGGACATTTCCCTGCGCCAGTAAAAAACTACCCCCAGAGAAGAAAAAATATAAAACCATGTACATAGATATATGGAATAATACATGCCGGTATTATGATAGCCTGTAATCGGGTCCATGGTAAAAATCGCTGCCGTCCAAGGCGTAGAGGCCACCATGGCCATAACTATCAGTGCCGGCAGCACCATTATCCGGGAAAAAATATTTCCCCAGCGCCGGGGAGCGTCTGCCACCTCAGCGGCATAGGCAAATAATGCCCAGCCCCGAAGAATAAAGCTAAAGAAGTAAGCCATATTAAGGGCATAGGAAAAAGACAGTGGGTACTCCTGCCAAACTTCATTAAATTCACATGACCAAATGTCTGTAATGGTCATGAAGAGATTCATAACCATTACCAGCCAGAAATAATAGCTTTTTCTGGTTGGCAGCTGCTGGCGCAGATAATAAACCACCATCAAAATAACCTGCACGGGAATAGTTGCCAACGCATAGTCGTAATTATAAGTACTGAGCCAATTACCCATATTTTAACCCCTTAA
>JAGAYB010000109.1 GCA_017940705.1 Selenomonas sp.
AGTGGTATGGGCAGGCATTATGGCAGCCAATCAGTATAAAGGCGGTTCCGGTGACGGTGCTAGCGGCGATGTGGTCGAGAAGAAGGACGATATCGTAAGGGTGCTGATTCTTGGCGTGGACCGGCGTGACGGTGATGTGGGCCGCAGTGATACCATGATGGTGGCAGCCATTGACAAGGACAAGAAAAATGCGGCTTTGCTGTCGGTGCCCCGTGATACACGGGTGGCTATCGAGGGCAATGGCTATGAGAAGATAAATCATGCCTACGCTTATGGCGGCCATAAGCTCAGCCAGCAGGCCGTGGAGCAGCTGCTCGGTCATCCTATAGACCATTACGTCATCATTGATACAAAGGCCTTTTCGCGTATTATTGACGCATTGGACGGCGTGGACATCAATGTGGAAAAGCGCATGTATTATGAAGACCCTTGGGATGATAACGGCGGACTGGTCATTGACCTCTACCCCGGAGAGCAGCATTTAAACGGCGAAAAGGCTATCCAATATGTGCGCTATCGTGACGGTGAAGGCGATATTGGCCGTATCGGCCGTCAGCAGAAGTTTATGAAAGCGGTGCTGGCCAAAATCGTATCGCCCAGTGTGCTGCCGCGCCTGCCTAAGCTGGTAGAAGAGATACGTTCTGCTTTGCAGACGGACATGAGCCTTACAGAATTGCTGGAATTTGCCGGAATGATTAAGGATGTGCATGACACAGGCCTGACGGCGCAGATGGTGCCGGGACAGCCTGCCTATATAAAGGATGTCAGCTACTGGATTCCCGACATTACGGATTTGCGCGCGCTGATGACCGAGCAGCTGGGGCTGACGCAGACTGCCGAGGAGCAGGAACAGGCGCAGGCGGCAGAGGATGCCTATATGAAGAATTTGCCGGCCGGGATAAAATTGTTAAGCGACAAGAAGAACTCCGGCAATGTCGTGGCTGCGGAAAAGGCGGTGCAGGAACGCAAGGAGCCGATGAAGCCGCAGGAAATTTCCGTCATGGTCATCAATGACAGCGGCATTAACGGTGCGGCTGCGGAGGTGGCCGGGATTTTGCAGCGCAAGGGCTTTGTGATTTCCGGCGTGGAAACTGGCAAGACCAGCTCCCGGACACAGACGACGATAACAACGTCCACGCGCAATACGGATGTATTCTACGGTATGCCCTTTCCCTGCGTGATTATGGACGGCGGCAGCTCTAATCAGGCCGTGGTGCATATCGGACAGGATTATAAGAAATAATTTTTCAGACGGAGCTTTGCTCCGTCTGCTTGTCTATATATTTGAGGTGAAAAGTATTTGGGTATTTTAAAGGTGATGAATCTGGCTAAGTCCTTCGGCATTGAAGAACTGTTTAAGGATGTAAACTTCGAGGTACGGGGCAGTGATAAAGTGGGGCTGGTAGGCGCCAACGGCGCCGGCAAGACCACCCTTATGCGCATTATTCTCGGCGAGGAGGAGGCCGACAGCGGCACGGTACAGCTGGATGCGGCTGAGACAATCGGCTATGTGGAACAGCAGGCTGACTTTGGTGAAGGTACGCTCTATGATGAATTTTTGCGCGCCTTTGAGGATATTATTGAGCTGGGACAGCGCAAGCGGCAGCTGGAAAAGAAAATCGCGCAGGCTGCTGATGAGGAACTGCTGGAGACTTACGGCAAGGTCGTGGAGCAGTTTGAGCAGTTAAACGGCTATGAGTTTGAAAGCCGTATCAAGCGCGTGGCTTATGGTCTGGGCTTTTATGACGATGATTTGCAGAAGGATGTGCAGCATTTTTCCGGCGGACAGAAGACGCGTATCTGTCTGGCCAAGGCGCTCCTGCGTGAGCCGGATTTTCTCTTTTTGGACGAACCCACCAACCATTTGGACATACAGATGATTGAATGGCTGGAAGGCTTTTTGCGTACCTATCGGGGCGGTGTGCTGATTATTTCCCATGACCGCTATTTTCTGGACAAGGTGGCCAGCCGGATTGTGGAGCTGGATAACCATACGGCGGTGGCTTACGAGGGCAATTATACCTATTTCATGCGCGTCAAGACAGCCCGGCGGGAGGCCTTGAAGTCGGCCTATGAAAAGCAGCAGGAGCATATCAAAAAGACGGAGGAATACATCCGCAAGTATAAGGCCGGGATAAAATCCAAGCAGGCGCGGGGCAGGCAGAGCCAGCTTAATCGGCTGGAACGGATTGTGCTGCCTCCGGAGGCTGCGGCCTTTAATTACTTTGCGTTCCATAAACCGCCGGAATGTGCCCAGCGCGTGGCTGAGCTGGAGGAAGTGGGCTTTTCCTATGGTGCCGAGCCGGTGTTTAAGGATGTGTCACTGCTTATCCGCAATGGTGACGGTGTGGCACTGGTGGGGCCCAATGGCGCCGGCAAGACAACCCTGCTGAAAATTTTGGTTGGGGAACTTACTGCCGGTCAGGGACGGATAAAAATCGGCAGCCGGGTGAAAATCGGGTATTTTTCCCAGCAGCACGAGGGCCTGCACATGGATATGACGGTGCTGGACGAAATCATGTATACCTACGGTGTGGACGAGGAACAGGCGCGCCGCTATTTGGGAGCCTTTCTCTTCCACGGGGATGAGGTGCTGCGCAAAATCGGCGACCTCTCCGGCGGTGAGCAGTCCCGGGTGGCCTTCCTGAAGCTGATGCTGACAGGTGCCAATTTCCTTATATTGGACGAACCGACCAACCATTTGGACATTCCGGCCAGAGAAGCGGTGGAGGAGGCCTTGATGGCTTATCCCGGCACTTTTTTGACGGTGTCCCATGACCGTTATTTTCTGGCAAAGGTGGCAAACTGCACGCTGGAATTAGAAAACGGCGGCCTGACGGAGTATAATGGTGGGTATGAATATTATTTAATGAAGAAGGCGGCGCAGCAGGAGGCTGAGGCCGAGGCACAGCAGGCCGCGGAAGCGGCGGTAAAACTGAAGGCCCAGCGTGAAAAAGAAAAGCGCGCCAAAGAGGCGAAGAAGGCCGGCAGGCAGGTTTTGAGCACTGCTGAGGAACGGGCACGGCAGGCCGCCAAAGAGAGAGCCGAGGCCGGTAAAATCCAGAGCATGAGCGACAGCAAGCGGCAGGAGCTCATTCAGCGCGCGGAGGCTGAAATCGCTATGGCAGAGGCAGAGCTAAAGGGTTTGGAAATGCAGATGAACCAGCCGGAAGTACAGGCTGACCCGGCTGAGAGCCAGCGTATTGCCGAGGAATATGCTGCCAAGGAACAGGAAATTGAGGAGCGTTATGCCAGATGGGAGCGTCTGGCTGCCAGTGAGTAAGAGGTCAGGTATTGCGGGGCCGCAGAAAGGAGCAGGCAGTGGCGACAGGTTTTGAGACAATGCCCCTGAACTTCGGGGGAGAGGCACAAAATGAAGAACTTTCCGGGTTGGTGGACAGCGTGATTTTTGCCAGTGACGATGGCAAATTTGCAGTCTTTCGCCTGCAGCCTGCCGGACAGAACAGCCGGATAAGCGTCACGCTGAATGCGGAACCGCCGCTGGTGGGACAGCAGGTACATTTGACTGGCCAATGGGTGACACATCCCCGGTTTGGTCAGCAGTTCAGGGCGCAGAGCATTCATTTGGAGGCACCTACCAGTGTGGAGGGGATTGAGCGCTTTCTGTCCTCGGGGGTTATTGACGGCGTGGGCCCTGCCATGGCCAGACGGCTGGTGGCGAAGTTTGGCGCCGATACCCTGACGGTGATTGAGACTAAGCCCCATCTGCTGCAGCAGGTGGAGGGCATTGGCAAAAAGACGGCCCAGAAGATTGTGGAATCCTATACTGCCCAGTCGGAACTGCGCGAAATCATGCTGTGGCTGGAAAGCCACGGCGTTTCCGGGGCGCTGGCGGCGAAGATTTTCAAAAAATACAGCTCCTTTGCGCTGGATGTGCTGGAGAATCATCCCTATAAGCTGGCGCAGGAAGTCGAGGGCATTGGCTTTGCGACAGCCGATGCCATTGCCGCCAGCCTGGGTATGGCCGGGGACGATGAAAACCGCATTGCCGCCGGGATTGATTACGCCCTGCAGCAGATATCCCTCAGCGGTCATTGCTGTATTCCCGAAGAACCGCTGATTCAGCGGACGGCGAAATTATTGCGGGTGGACGGGCTCAGCGTGGCCGAGGTGCTGAAAAAGCAGCTGCAAAAACAACGGCTGGCGGTGGAGTCTTTAGGGGGGCAGACGCTGATATATTCCCCGTACCTTTACCGGGCAGAGCAGAAGGTGGCCAGAAAGCTCCTGTATCTGCAGCGCTATGCTGATGAACTGAGTGTAGCCAGCCCGGAGCAGATGGTGGCGGACTGGGAAGAGCTGACAGGCCTTGATTTAGCGGAGGCGCAGCGCAAGGCCATGGCGGCGGTGCTGACCCATGGGATTTTCGTGCTGACCGGCGGTCCCGGTACGGGCAAGACTACGGTGGTGCGCGGCATTATTGATATGCTGGAAATGGCAGGCTGTGAGATACTTTTAGGCGCACCTACCGGACGCGCGGCCAAACGGTTGGCGGAAGCCACGGGCCGGAAAACCATGACTGTACACCGTATGCTGGAGGCGCAGGGAGGGCGTCAGGAAGACGGTTCATCCATGTTTGCCAAGGACGCTGACGAACAGCTGGAGGCTGACGCCATAATTTTGGACGAGGTTTCCATGATGGACATTGTGCTGATGCAGCACTTTCTGGCAGCTGTCCCCGATGGCTGTCATGTGATACTGGTAGGTGACGTTGACCAGCTGCCGGCTGTCGGCCCGGGGGCGGTGCTGAAGGATATCCTGCGCTCGGAGGTTATTCCCAGCGTGCGCCTGACGGAGGTGTTCCGGCAGGACGAAGCGGGCAGCATTGTCCTCAATGCCCATGCCATCAATGCCGGACGCCTGCCGGTGTGCAAAAATGAGGGTGACTTCCAGTTTTGGGAGATAAATGACGCCGCTGTGACGGCACAAAGCATTGTCAAATTGTGTACCAAAATCCTGCCGGCTAAGGGCTGGAATCCGCTGACGGATGTGCAGGTGCTCTCGCCCATGCACCGGCAGGAATGCGGAGTGGAAAATCTCAATAAGCTCCTGCAGGCGGCGCTCAATCCTCCGGCGCCGCACAAGGCCGAGTACACGAGCAGCGTCCGCACCTTCCGCCTGTATGACAAAGTCATGCAGACGAAAAATAACTACACGAAGATGGTTTTTAACGGCGATATTGGCTTTATCACTGAGGTGGAAGCCGACCATCTGACGGTAAAATTCAGTGAAGACCTGGAAGTGGACTACGAAAAAAATGAGCTGACAGAATTGCAGCTGGCCTATGCCATGAGCGTGCATAAAAGTCAGGGCAGTGAATATCCCGTGATTATCCTGCCACTGACGCCGGGGCATTACATCATGCTGCAGCGCAACCTGCTGTATACGGCGGTGACCAGAGCAAGCAAGCAGGTAATCCTGTTGGGCACCAAGGCGGCGCTCAACACGGCGGTGGAAAACGACCGCACCAGAAAACGCTACACCCTGCTGGCAGAACGGCTGGCCGGTGTCCTGACGGAGTGACCCTGTAGATAGGAGTGGTAAAGATGCGGAGAATCCTGACTTTTTTAAAACTGTTTCGTTATGATTTGCTGGTGATGCTGGTGGCGCTAAAGCACCGGGATACGCCGAAAAACGTCAAGGGGCTGCTGCTGGCGGCGATTTTGTACCTGCTGAGCCCTGTGGACCTGCTTCCCGATGCCATTCCCCTGGCCGGGGTAATCGACGATGTGGTGATTGTACCGGCGGCGGTGATGGGGCTGACGAAAATGCTGCCCCGTCATGTGCGTTATCAGGCTGAGGAGCAGGCCGGGCGGATGCTCCGCTATATGCCGGTGATTATGGCAGCGGCCTCCCTGTTTGTGCTGTGCTGGGTAGCGCTGCTCATCTACGGTCTGTACCGCCTGATTTTCTAATGTTATGAGGTGTAATAAAGTGCGTTTATACATTGCCGAGAAACCCAGCATGGGCCGGGAAATCGCCAAGTGCCTGAAAGGGCCGGTGCGCCGCTGTGACGGCTATCTGGAAACCGGGGAAGGGGTTGTGACATGGCTGTTCGGGCACATCCTGCGGCAGGCAGAGCCGGATGAATACGATGCGAAATACAAGCGTTGGCGCGCTGAGGATTTGCCCATTATCCCCCATGAATGGAAACTGCTGGTGGACAAGTCCTGCGAAAAGCAGTTTGCCATTGTCAAAGGGCTTATCGACAAATGCGATGAAATCGTCCACGGCGGCGACCCTGACCGTGAAGGACAGCTGCTGGTGGATGAGGTGCTGGACTTTTTGGG
>JAGAYB010000110.1 GCA_017940705.1 Selenomonas sp.
GCAAGCTCATCATGCCCGGCTTTGCCGATATGCACCTCCATGCGCCGCAGTACATCCAGATTGGCCTGGGCATGGATGACAAACTGCTGGACTGGCTCGACAATTACACCTTCAAGGAGGAGCCGAAATTTGCCGACCCCGATTATGCCCGTAAGATTTACCCCCTCTTTGTTGACGAAATGACCGCTTGCGGTACTACAGCTTCGTCCATCTTTGCCACCATTCACCCGGAAAGCACAGATATACTCTGTGACATTCTCGCGCAAAAGGGCGTACACGCCTATGTCGGCAAGGTAAATATGGATACCAATTCCGCGCCGGCGCTCACCGAGGACACCAATGCATCCCTAAAGGCTACGGAAGAATTTATCAATAAATGGCAGAACCATCCGCTGGTCAAGCCCATCATCACGCCGCGTTTTGTCCCCTCCGTCACCGCCGAAATGATGACAGGCTTAGGCAAGATGGCGCAAAAGCATAATGTTCCCGTGCAGAGCCATCTGTCAGAAAATCCCGGCGAGGTTCAGCTGGTCAAGGAACTTTTCCCTGAGGACAAGTTCTACATGAGCGTTTATGACCGCTTTGGTCTCTTTGGCCAGACACCGACCCTGATGGCTCACTGCATTCATCTTTCCGATGAGGAAATCGGCATCATGGCTGACAAAGGCGTTTATGCCGTTCACTGTCCGGCCTCCAATCTCAATCTGGCCAGCGGCCTCATGCCCATGCGCAAGCTGCTGAATGCCGGTGTCAAGGTCGTTCTGGGCAGCGATATCGGTGCCGGACACACCCTGTACATGCCCCATGAAATCGTCCGGGCTATTGAGGTATCCAAAATCCGCAGTATCGAAAATCCGGCGGAAGCGCCGCTGAAACTCTCTGAGGCCTTCTATATGGCCACCAAGGCCGGCGGTGAGTTCTTCGGCAGGACAGGCAGTCTGGAAGAGGGCTGGGACGCTGATTTCCTCATCACCGCAGTCCCCGTCTATCAGCAGGAACGCACCGTAGAGGAGCAGCTGCAGCACTTCATCTATCACGGCACTGCTCAGGACATTCAGGAAGTTTACGTTCAGGGTGCTTCGGTAAAACAAAAATAATAAGCAAGATGGAGTATTATCAATGGATAAAATAATTTATGCAATCAAAAACGCCAACAGGGATGACTTTATCATGGCTATGGCCTCGGCTCTGACCTGTCTTTTCCTGCTGGTGGATATGCCCGTCTGGGCTGTGTTTATCGGCTGGACGTGGTACTTATCCATCGGAGCCAATGTGCAGGCCATCAAGGAAGGAACCGTCACCTGCATCCTCGGCGGCTGGCTGGCTCTGTCGGCCATCGCCTGTACGGATGCTTTAAGCCCCTATCTCCCCTGGCTGCTGCCCAATATGGTCGGCGTTTTCCCCAACATTCTGGCTTTGATTCTGTCCTTCAAGATAAAGGGCATTCAGCCGCTGGTCGGCTTCAATGCGTTTTCCTGCATTTACGCCGGTTATTACCTCAATGCCTTCCCGGTACAGGCTGACTACTGGCTCAATATTCTCTTTGCGTTCCTCTACATCAACGGTGCCAATATCATTGGCCTGTTTGAAGGCTGGTTTGTGCAGAAGGTCTGCCGGCTGGCCGCTAAAAATTAACGCAGCAAAAAAGGCTATGAAGATTCATAATTCCCATCTTCATAGCCTTTATTTTATAACTGGTGCGATTGGCGCGATTCGAACGCGCGACCTGCCGCTTAGGAGGCGGACGCTCTATCCAACTGAGCTACAACCGCAACTATTACATTATAACGCCAAAGTGCCGGTTTTGACAAGGTCAAAACCGGCACTTTTCTGCATTTAGTTAAGAATCACGGCGGCAGATATCTGCTCCCAGACCCACGAGTTTCTGTACCAGATTATCATAACCGCGGTCGATATGATGGATATAGCCCACCTGAGTTTCGCCTTCGGCTACCAGACCAGCCAGTACCATGGCTGCCCCGGCACGCAAATCCGTGGCCTTGACCTGACAGCCGGTCAGCGTTTCCACGCCTTCCACCACAGAGGTGCGGCCATCAATTTTGATGCTCGCGCCCATGCGTTTTAATTCATCAACGTGCATGAAGCGGTTTTCAAAGACCGTTTCCGTCACCATGCCCGTGCCCGCAGATACAGCCAGCATAGCCATAAACTGCGCCTGCATATCCGTAGGGAAACCGGGGTACGGCATGGTCTTGATGTCCACCGCCTTGGTGCGTTTATTGCAGGAAACGCGGATGCCGTCCACATCTTCTTCAATGGTTACGCCGGCTTCCTTCAATTTCGCAATGACGGGCTTTAAGTGTTCGCTGATGGCATTTTCGATGTACACATCGCCCTGCGTCATGGCAGCGGCTACCATATAGGTGCCGGCCTCGATTCTGTCGGGGATGATGGTGTAGTCACGGCCTACCAGCTTGGACACGCCTTCGATTTTTATGACATTCGTACCGGCACCGCGAATTTTTGCCCCCATCACATTGAGGTAATTGGCCAAATCGACGATTTCCGGCTCCTGCGCCGGATTTTCCAGCACGGTGACACCTTCGGCCATAGCCGCGGCCATCAGGATATTTTCGGTAGCGCCTACACTGGGGAAATCCAGATAGATTTTCGCCCCTTTGAGGCCCTCCGGCGCCGTGGCTTCGATAAAGCCATGACCGATTTTTATTTCCGCCCCCAGAGCCTCAAAGCCTTTCAGGTGCAGGTCAATGGGGCGCGTGCCGATGGCACAGCCGCCGGGCAGGGAAATCTTGGCCTGACCGCAGCGAGCCAGCAGCGGCCCCATAATCAGGAACGAGGCGCGCATTTTCCGCACCAAATCATAAGGTGCTTCACAGCTGCCGATAACGCTGCTGTCAACATGCAGCTGATGTTTCTCAGCGTCAAAATCTACTTTAACCCCTAATTTTTTTAAGACTTCGGTAATGGTATGTACGTCTTCCAGCGCGGGGACTTCATCCAAAAGGCTGGCCGTGTCCTGCCCGAGCAGGGTGGCGGCGATAATCGGCAGCACCGCGTTTTTGGCACCGCTGATTTTCACCCGGCCTTTAAGCGGCCGTCCCCCATGTATAATCAACTTTTCCATTAAGTTCTTTATCCTCCCAATAGTCATGCTTTGTACAAGCACCAAGCTATAGTTTACCATTAACCGTAAGTCTTTACAATAGGCAGTTTTAACCTCGTTCCACCGTCAATGTGGAATGGATTACATTGTCAATGATATAACCTGTAGCGAACTTGGTTTCGCCCGGAGTGAGGGGCTTTTTGCCAAATTCGTCCAGCTTGCTGACTTTTTCCAGGCTGCGCTGCATAGCTGCCTCCCTGGCTGCCATGATACTGCTCTGGCTGACCGGCTTTTGCACAGCGCCCGGAGTGATGACGATTTCGTTGTTTCTGCCGGATTTTTCCAGCTTGAGCAGTTTGTCCTCAGTGGTCTGTTTCATGTCTGCTTCACTGCTCACATCTACACCTGACTGCTGCAGCAGCATCAAGGCCGTAGCCGGAACCAGTCCGCCGCCGCGGATATCCAGATTCAAAGAGCCTGCCGGCTGGGCATCGGGCACCTTATAGGGAATCACCAAAGTTTCCTGTGCCCTGCGGTAGGGTTTGATGGTGGTGGTGAAGTTGACCGTATCACCGGGTTTGACCTTTTTCTTGTCGGGGACTGCCGATACGAGCGAGGCCGTCTTGCGGCCGCTGTCTACGGTAATATCCACCTGAACATCAATGATATCGGATTCCTTTTCGCTGTTCTGGCAGATGGTATTCATGGCCTGCATGAGCTCAGCCATAGCTATCTGCCCTACATCAGCGGTATTGTAGAACATATTGTCCCGGCTCACCACACCGCTCTTCACGGCGTTGGTACGGATTTTAAACCCGACTCTGGCGGTACTGCCGCTGAGGTTGTCGCTGGTCTTGGAGAGCGCCGCATAGGCAATGCCGCCGGACAGCTGCGGCAAAAAGTCTTCATCGTAAGCAATCCGAGCACCGTATTTTTCACTGCGCGCCAGACCGTTATCCTTGACGCTCACCTTGATGGGCACCACCGTGGGGAACACCCCTAAGGTACCGGCAATGCCCGTGGCTCTGTCCTGATTGATACGGCCGATGATATTGCCGATGTTGGCAACCTTCATACCGTTGCTCTGACCGCTTACCGTACCGACAACCGTAGCGTCCGTCATGAAGTAATTAACATTGCCGCGGTGCAGGAAGGGATGGCCAAAAGCCAGAATCCTGTCACCGTCAACTGCCGTAACCGTCCCCGTCGCGCCCACGGCAAAGTCGCCATAGGTGACCGCCACGCCTACCGCAGCGCCCGGCACCAGACTGGCATTGTACTTCGTCTGTCCCTGCGCTGCCTCACCCGGCGCCCCCATGGGCAGGAACTTCATGGTATTTTCCGGGTCTATCTGCTGTTTGAGGAAGTTAAGGCCGGCCTGATTAAAGCCGGAAAAA
>JAGAYB010000111.1 GCA_017940705.1 Selenomonas sp.
ATAAACTGCGCCGTCCGCTTGCGCGCGCCTTCGTAAATGTCCGTAGCCTGTACGGAGAGAGCATAGGCGCCCCGATGGGGATTGGCATTACAGCCCCCATAGTAGCCGCACAGTGACTGAATCATCTGTTCAGGCTTCTGGGTGGTAGCACCGTTGTCCAGATAGGCTACCTTCTTGCCGTTAATCGGCCTGTTCAGCAGGGGAAAATCCTTGAGAAACTCCTGTGCATCAGCCATGAGAAAGCCTCCTTTGCAGGTAAGCGTCAATTTCTGCTTTTAATTCAGCGTTATCAATGCGGTCAAGTACCGGCTGGAAGTTTGCTTCTACCACGAGTTTCTGAGCTTCGGCGAGGTCAAGGCCACGGCTCATCAGGTAAAAGAGCTTTTCTTCATCCATCTTGCCAATGCTGACTGCGTGATGGCCGTCCACATCATCTTCATGGGACAGCATGATGGGTACGCTGCGGTTATGAACGTGGTCAGACAGCACCATGACTTCCTCGTCCTCACGGCCGACAGAGCCTTTGGAACCTTCGAGGAAATCCAATGTGCCGCGGAAGGTCTTTTCCGCACCGCCGAGCAGCGCCCCGCGCACCTGCATATTGGCATCGGTACGCTTGCCCTGCTGACGGATGATGTAGTTCAGGTCAATCCTGCGCTGACCGTCTCCGAAATACAGCCCCCAGACATCGGCAAAGCTGTCGTCACCTGCCATATCCACGGTCAGTTCTGCCGCCGTATGTTTGGCACCGGCTTCCACCGTGGTGTAATTGAATCTTGCACCCTTGCCCACATGGACTTTGATGCGGCTGACAGCAGTTTGTTCTTCATCCACCAGTTGAACATAGATAAGGTTCAGCTCGCCGCCGTCGGCGATATGCGCCTGCACTTCCAGCGCTCCGCCATCGCGCCTGTCGAGCACAATGCTCTTAGTTTCGCCTGCTTCCACGAGAATCTTTTCAGTCTGTTTTTTATCGTCAAGTCCTGCCGGTACAGGCACTTCATTGACTTTCAGCCACCGCCAGGTACGCATGGGAATGGCGGAAAAAATTTCTTCATTTAACATCAGCTTTTCCTCCTTACCCCATAGTACCTTCAAGTTCGATATTGACAAGATTGTTCATTTCAAGCGCATATTCGAGCGGCAGTTCCTTGGCAATCGGCTCCACGAAACCACGCACAATCATGGCCCGGGCTTCCTCTTCGTCAATGCCGCGACTGGTCAGATAGAAGATGGCCTCATCACTGATACGCCCAATCTTGGCCTCATGTCCGATATCTGCCTCGTCGCCTTCAATGTCCATAACGGGCAAAGTATCACTGCGTGACAGGTTGTCGAGCATCAGGGACTCACAGTTTACGGAGCACTTGGCAAACGGTGCGTTCTTCGTCACCTTTACCGCACTGCGGTAGGTGGCCTTGCCCCCGGCCTTAGAAATGGTACGGGTGTTGATGTTAGCCGAGGTATGGGGCGCCGCATGGATAACGCTGGCCCCTGTGTCAAGATTCTGCCCCTTGGAGGCAAAGGTCACGCCCGTGAACTCACAGCGGGCATTTTCCCCGTGCAGCACACTGCAAGGGTACAGGCAGGAAATATGGGAGCCAAAGGAGCCGGACACCCATTCGATAAGGCCGTCCTTTTCCACCAGCGCACGTTTGGTGTTGAGGTTCATCATATTGCGCGACCAGTTTTCAATCGTGGAATAACGCAGGCGCGCGCCCTCCTTGACGAAAAGTTCCACACAGCCGGCATGGAGATTGGTCACGTTGTGTTTCGGTGCCGAGCAGCCTTCGATAAAGTGCAGGCTGGCGTTTTTCTCCACGATAATCAGCGTGTGCTCAAACTGGCCGGCTCCGGCGGCATTCAAACGGAAATAACTCTGCAAGGGCATTTCCACATGGACACCTTCCGGCACGTAGACAAAGGAACCGCCGGACCAGACCGCACCATGCAGGGCCGCAAACTTATGGTCTTTCGGTGGTACAAGGGTCATGAAGTATTCTTTTACAATATCTTCATGCTCCACGAGTGCCGTTTCCATATCTGTATAGATAACGCCCTGCTTGACCATATCTTCCTGAATGGAGTGGTAAACCACTTCCGAATCATACTGGGCACCGACACCGCCCAAAGAAGTCTTTTCCGCTTCGGGAATGCCCAGACGGTCAAAGGTGTCCTTGATGTCCTCCGGCACTTCTTCCCAGCTGCCGGTCATCTTGGCATCGGGCTGGACATAGGTCACGATATCGTCCATGTGGAGTTCTTCAAGGGACGGCCCCCAGGTGGGCAGTTCCAGAGAATTATAGACCTCCAGGGATTTTAAGCGGAACGCGGTCATCCATTCGGGGTCATGCTTGCGCTTGGATATGTCTTTGACAATTTCCGGCGTCAGGCCGCTATGCGATTTATAAAGGGAACGGTCAACATTTTTGATGTCGTAGAGGGTGCGTTCAATGTCCTCCACATAGGTTTTTTTCTTTTCAGCCATAATGCGCCTCACCCTTCCTGCTCTTCACGGATATGGGCAAAGCCGCGGCTGTTAATGTCCTCAATGAGTTCCGGGCCGCCTTCTTCGACAATCTGGCCGTTCATCAGCACGTGTACCTTGTCCACCTTCAGATGTTCTAAAATGCGGGTGTTATGTGTGATAATCAGGCAGGAGTTTTCAGCATTATGGAACTTGGCCACGCCCTCGGATACAATCTGGACAGCATCCACGTCAAGGCCGGAATCTGTTTCATCAAGCAGTGCCAGCTTCGGATTCAGCATGAGCAGCTGCAAAATTTCCGTGCGCTTCTTTTCACCGCCGGAAAAGCCGACATTCAGATACCGCTGGGCGTATTCGGGGTCCATCTTGAGTTCCTGCATGGTAGCTTTGAGTTCCTTGCGGAAGGGCAGGAGTTTTACCTTTTCCCCCGTAATGGCCTGCTTGGCCGTGCGCAGCATATTCTCCACGGTGATGCCGGGAATTTCCTCCGGGGTCTGGAAGGAGAGAAAGAGCCCCTTGCGGCTGCGCTCGAAGGTCTTCAGCTCCTTCATGTCCTCGCCTGCAAATTCCAGCGTACCGCTGGTCACTGTGTACTTGGGATGCCCCATGATAATGTTCATCAACGTGGACTTGCCGGAGCCGTTCGGCCCTAAAATGACATGGACTTCCCCCTTGCCTACCGACAGGGACAGGCCCTTTAATATTTCCTTATCCTCCACACCGGCATGGAGGTCCTTGATTTCTAAAAGCTGCTCTGACATTTATAAACTCTCCTTTAAAACCCACAGGGTATTACCAAATTGCAACTACGCTCAGCTATCCGACTTAATCCTTAGTATTTTTGTCGGGATTAACAAGTTTTATTTTAGGGGGTTTACGGACAAAAGTCAATAGAAGGAAATTTCCCTCATACCACGAATAACATATAGTAGAATGTGCTTCGCAGAATTCCTCAGGGAGGAGGTTGTTCCATGCGCTTTTCAATACATTTGCTTTTAATCACGGTGCTGGTCTGGACACAGCTGGCAGCCGCAGGTCTTTGTGCGGATTTTTTACGTCCGGCGCTGCGTATCGGCTTTACCGACGATAAGAAAGCCATTTGGCAGGACAGCCGTCTGCTCTATCACGGAGCTGCCTACGAATTTACCGAGGCTCTCAGTACGTATCTGAACATGAAAAACAGCTATGTAAGCGGCACCCTGGAGGAAAACCTGCTGCGCCTGCAAAACGGCAGCATTGACCTCATCCTGCTCCCGGACAGGCCGCTTGACCCCAATTTTACCGCCCCCCGGCCAATGAATCTGCCGTCAGGTGTTACCCCGGTGGGGCTTGGCAAGGGCATTGGCTGGCTGCTGTCCGCTGAGAACCGCCCGGAGCTTGCCGAAAGCCTGCGGCAGGCAGTTTTTACCATCAGCGAAGTCAATCCGTTCTATCCCAATGACCTGCAGGCCAAATATCATACCGCCGGCAAAACGCTGGCGCTCACCGCTGAAGAACGCGCTTATCTGGCCGCCCATCCCGTTATCCGTACCATGGTCTCCTCCAACAAACGCCCCTTCAGCTATATACAGGACGGGCAGGCCAAAGGGGTTATCGGAAGCATCGCAGAGCGCATCGAAAACGATTTAGGGATAAAACTTGCCATCGTCCCCGAAGAATCCCGGCTGAATCCTCTTGACCAGCTGACAGAGGGCAACATCGACATGGTGATGGATTTTTACACCGACTACAACTGGGCCAAAGTCCACAATGCCGACCTGACTTTTCCCTACATGATGCTTAATTATGTCTCTGTCATGCGCCGCGACCAGCCCCTGCCGGAAAAGCCGGTCATCGCCTGTCCGCGTTCTCATTTATACACCCATGACATCGAGCGCATGTACCCTGTCGAGCAGCTGCGCTATTATACCGATGCCGCCGACTGCATGGCAGCTGTCAATAACGGCGAGGCAGATTTGACCTATGTCAAAGCCATCACTGCCCAAAGCGATATCTATCAGGGCAATTACTATAACCTCTACACCAATGGCAACGTGGTTTTCAGCCACAATATTTCCATGGCGGTCAGCAACCATACCGACCCGATTCTCATTCGTATACTGAACAAGGAAATTGCCCATATAAATCCGCAGGACATCACCAGCATCATCAATCACGAAGTATATCTGGTACAAAACAAAGACACCCTGCAATCCCTCATCTACCGCAATCCCTTCAAAGCCTTGGCAGTTCTGGGCAGCGTCCTGCTCATCATCATTATCGTCCTGCTCTACATCATGCACCTGCGCCGCAGCCACACCCAAAAGCTCTGGCGGCAGGCCAACATCGTCAAAGCAGCCCAGCTCTACAACCTGCGCTGGTTCGTCAATGAACTGCTGCCGACCATCGGCAAATACGACAAAGCCCGCCAGCAGGGTGAGCTCTTTGTACTGGCCGTTTCCCCCCAAAGGGTGGCCTTTATCAAAGAATTATACGGCACCAAGGAATTTGCGCTGGCAGTAAAGAACATCGTCACAGAGGTACAGGCAAAACTCCCCTGGATTCTGCTGTTTGGCCTGTCCAGCGAAATAACCCATGCCTATCTGCTCTGCCACAAACCGCCGGGGCTGACCTTCCGGCAGGCCGCCGAACGCATTGAAAAAGCCGCCCACATCATCGAAATCAACGGCGTGCCCACCAGCTTTACCTATTACATGGGCATCTGCCCTGTTCCCCGGCAAGGCGACCTTGAGCCGGCCGTCCTGATGGATAACGCCATGATGGCGCATAACGAAACCATCGGCCAAAACAAAACCATCGGCCTTTACAATGCCTCCCTGCATGACGAACTCTTGCAGCAGCAGCAAATGGAGCTCTACATGGAAAAAGCGCTGGAGGCCGGAGAATTTCAGGTATTTTTGCAGGCCAAGTACGATTTGACCTCCAAGGCAGTCTGCGGCGCCGAGGCTTTAGTACGCTGGCAAAGTCCCGAAATGGGCTTTATGAATCCGGGCAGCTTCATCAGCCTCTTTGAACGCAATGGCTTTGCCATAAAACTTGACTACTATATGCTTGAGCATGTCTGCCAACAGCTGAAGGCGCGCATCCAAAAAGGCCTCCCTGTTGTACCGATATCTGTAAACCAGTCCGGCCTGCATATCACCGAGCGCGGCTATTTAGCCAATATGCAGGCCATCGCCGAACGCTACAACCTGCCCCGTAAGCTCGTTGAGCTGGAACTGACGGAAACCGCCTACATCGACTTCACGACCAAAAGCGAAAACGAAAACGCCCTGCATATCACAAGGCGTCTGAAAAGTATGGGCTATGCCCTCTCTATGGATGATTTTTGTACCGGCTATTCTTCTATCGCCATGCTGCGGCATCTGCCCATGGACGTGATGAAGATAGACCGCAGTATGCTCACGGAAGCCGAAAAATCCGAGCGCTCCCATACCATCCTCACACAAATCATTGAGCTGGGACAGCGGCTGGGCATGAAAGTTTTGGTGGAAGGCATCGAAACGCCGGAGCAGGAAGCCCTGCTCCAGCAGGCCGGCTGCAACATCGGTCAGGGCTTTCTCTTTGCCCGTCCGATTCCCTCTGACCAGTTCTGGAAAAAATATGTTGACTAAACTATGCCTTTACCGCCCAGCGCATTTTGGTGGAATGGGCGCGGCTGTTGCGGTAGCACTCCTCCCGGCTGGGACGGATTACCTCCGTGGCGATATCCTTGTATACGCCCTGCTGGGCAAAGGTCTTAAAGGCCTTCTTGACAATCCTGTCCTCACCGGAATGAAAGGTCAGAATCGCCGCCCGTCCGCCGGAACGCAGTGCTCCCGGCAGTTTCTCCATAAACTCATAGAGAACTTCATATTCATGGTTTATATCAATGCGCAGTGCCTGAAATACCCGGGCACTGCTTTTTTTTATGAGTTCAGCCCGGGCCAGCGCCTGTTTTTTCGTGCTGTAACCGGCCCGTTCCTTCATCTCCGGCGGCAAATCCACCTTGGCCAGCGCCTTTTCCACCTCAGCATACAGCTCCTTGGTAGTCTTGATGGGCCAGCGGTGTTTGACAATCTGCCGGGCGATTTCCGCCGCATAAGGCTCATCGGCATTTTCCCTGAGCATTCCCTCCAGTTCCTCCCGGGAAATATCCGCCAGCCTTTCCGCCGCCGTAATCCCGGCCGCAGGATTTAAGCGCAAATCCAAGGGGCCGTCACTTTTGAAGGTAAAGCCCCGCTCGGGATTGTCTATCTGCATGGAGGATACACCCAAATCTGCCAGTACGAAATCAAAGCCGCCCACCTCCGCAGCCAGTTCATCAATCCGGCAAAAATTCATATTTCTGAGCTGCCAAGTTTCCGGCCCATAGCCCTTAGCGCGAATCCGCGCCTCAGTCTTTTGGGATTCTATAGGATCGATATCGCCGCTGAACAGCCGCCCCTGACCAGAGAGTTTTTCCAGCATGGCCAGCGTATGACCGCCATAGCCCAGCGTGGCATCAAAGCCCTGTTCCCCGGGCTTAATGTCCAGCACTTCCAAGATTTCCTCCACCATGATGGGAATGTGCATTCCGGCCGGAGTATTGCCCTTGGCAAGCACATGGGCGATTTCCTCCCCGTATTTTTCCGGGTTCAGCTCCTTATACTTCTCCGCAAAATGTCTGGGATATTTGCCGCTGTAGTGAAGGCGGCGTTTATGCTGCTTTTCTTCTGTCATAAAGCAAACAGCCTTTCCAACGTCAGCGCAATGCCGTCTTCGTTATTGCTGGCCGTGATTTCATCGGCCATGGCCTTTAATTCCTCACAGGCATTGCCCATGGCTACGCCGTAGCCGGCAAATTCCAGCATGCTCATGTCGTTCTGGGCATCGCCGAAGGCCATGACCTCGGCAGGCTTTATGCCCAAACGCTCACAGGCCGCCCCCAAAGCGCTGGACTTGCTGACGCCCTTGACCGTGCCCTCGTAGAACCACGGGGCAGACTGGACAAAGGACAGTTTATCCTCAAAGCCCCGGCGGATATCGGCCAGATGCGGCACGAGAATTTCATTCGGCGCTGCCGTCAAAATCTTCACGGGGTTAAAGGTCACGGCATTGGCAATGTTTTCCACAATCTTTACCTGTAAATTGTTATTGCGGCTTTCATCCATGACCTTGTGCCGGCTGGCATCAGTCGTATAGATGGCCTCCCCGTCATCAACGATGGGGGATAACTCCGGCCACTGTTCCAGATGTCGCAGGAACGCCACCGCCGTTTCATTGTCAATGGCGCTGTCAAAGAGGATTTCGCCTGTGGTGGCATCCTGAATGCGGCCGCCGTTGTAGGAAATTCTAAGACCATGATATTTTTCCAGCTGCAGGGCATCAGCCTCCCTCTGCAAACCGGGCGCCTGACGGCCGGACACCAGCGCCACAGTCACGCCCTGCGCCTGTACTGCCAGCAGCGCATCTCTGGTACGCGGCGTAATCACCTTATCATCATTATTCAGCGTCCCGTCCAAATCGAGGGCTATCATTTTATATTTCAAATGTTTTCTTCCTTTCTGAGCAATAAACCCGGTGGCTGATGACAGCTTTCCGCATCAGCCACCGGGCGTCTTATTGCCGTAAATCAGCCATTAAAAAGCCGGTACTACAGCACCCTTGTATTTTTCCGTAATGAAATCTTTTACTTCCTTGCTCTGCAGAGCCTTAATCAAAGCCTTGATTTCGGGACGGTTCTCATCACCGACGCGCACAGTCAGAATGTTGACATAGGGCGAAGTGCTGTCCTCCATGAAGAGCGCGTCCTTCGTGGGCACCAGACCAACCTGCATAGCGTAGTTGGTATTGATGATGGCAGCGTCAACATCATCCAGCGTTCTGGGAACCTGAGCAGCCTCCACTTCCTGGAACTTGAAGTTATGCGGATTGCCGGTTACGTCCTGCACCGTAGCCTTTTCCTTCACGCCGTCTTTAAGCGTGATAAGACCGGCCTTTTCCAGCAGCAGCAGGGCACGGCCGCCGTTAGTGGGGTCATTCGGGATGGCAATAGCTGCGCCATCTTTGAGTTCCTTTAAATCCTTAATCTTCTTGGAGTACACGCCCATGGGCTCGATATGAACGCCAAAGGCATTTTTCAGCTTGACTTCCTTATGCTCTTCCATGAAGTTCACGAGGTAGGGTTCATGCTGGAAGAAGTTTGCATCCAGTTCCTTGTCATTCAGAGCCAGATTCGGCTGTACATAGTCGTTAAACTCCACGATTTCCAGCTTGACGCCGTCCTTTTCCAGCAGCGGTTTAACGATTTCCAGAATCTCCGCATGGGGAACTGCCGTAGCTCCTACCTTGAGGGTCTTGGCGGCGCCGCCATTCTGGGCAGCCTTGTCGCCGCCGCAGCCGGTAAAGGCCAAAGCTGCAATGAGGAGTGTACCGATAAGCGCTAATACTTTTTTCATGGGAATGCCTCCTTAAATTTGTTTACTTTTTATCCAGACTGCGCGCCAGTCTGCCGCCGGCAAAC
This sequence comes from Selenomonas sp., assembly GCA_017940705.1. Next base: position 8,973 of record JAGAYB010000111.1, read on the forward strand.
TGCACCGCCTGAACGAGTATTATCAAAATCACTACCGTCGCCAGCATGACTTCGGGACGGAAGCGTTGATAGCCGTAACGAATGGCCAAATCACCCAGACCGCCGCCGCCAATGGCGCCAGCCATGGCTGATTCGCCCACCAGACTGATGACCACGGTGGTCAGCTGTGCCACAATGCTGGCCATGGCCTCCGGCAGCAGCACGCGCCAGATAATCTGGAACGGTGTCGCCCCCATGGAGAGCGCCGCTTCAATCAGCCCGTAAGGAACTTCCTTGAGACTGGTTTCCACCTGCCGCCCGATAAAGGGAATAGAGGCGATGACCAGCGGCACCATGGCCGCCGTCGTACCAATAGCCGAACCCACGAGCAGCCGCGTCAGCGGAATGATGGCCACCATCAGAATGATGAATGGTATGGAACGGATAGCATTGACTATCGTGCCGATAACCTTATTGATATTGGGTGACTCCAAAATCTGCCCCCTGTCGGTGGCATACAGGAGCACCCCTAAGGGAATGCCCAAAACCGAGGCAATGAACATGGACACAGCCACCATATAGGCCGTCTCGCCCAAGGCCTTAGTCAGCAGAGGAAGCATGTCGTTTGACATAACCAATCACCTCCTCTTTTAATTCCCGGCTGTCCAGATAGGCCATAGCCGCCTGCACCCGTGCGCTGTCACCGCGCAGGCCGATTATCATCCGGCCAAATGGTGTGGACTTTATATGGTCAAGATTGCCAAAGAGCAGCGTGGTCTCCACATCGGGGAACCGCCGTATCATATCAGCAATCACCGGGTCATCTGCCGATTCGCCGATAAAGGTCAGCCGTAGCAGCATATAGGCCTCCGGGTCGGGGTCATGACTAACCTTGCCACCGCGGAAAGCCGCCGGCAGGTCATTTGATAGCAGGACGCTGATAAATTCCTTCGTGATAGGCTGCTGCGGATTGGTAAAGACCTCCAGCACCGTGCCTTCTTCGGCGATAACGCCTTTGTCAATGACGGCGACCTTATCACAGATATCCTTGATAACCTGCATTTCATGGGTGATAACCACCACTGTCAGCTGCAGCTTACGGTTGATATCCCTGATAAGTTCCAGAATGGCCTTGGTTGTCTGCGGGTCAAGGGCACTGGTGGCCTCATCACAGAGCAGCACTTTCGGCTCACTGGCCAAGGCTCTGGCAATGCCCACACGCTGTTTCTGTCCGCCCGAAAGCTGTGACGGATACTGGTCAGCCTTCTGTTCCAGCCCAACCAGTTTCAGCAACGGCTCCACCTTGCTCCTGATTTCACTGTCAGATTTTCCTGCCAGCTTCAACGGAAAGGCGATATTGTCATACACCGTTGCCGAAGACAGCAGATTAAAATGCTGAAAAATCATGCCAATATGCTTGCGCGCCTCACGCAGCTCGCTATCGGAAAGAGCCGTCATATCCTGCCCATCAACGATAACCTTGCCCCCCGTAGGACGCTCCAGCATATTTATACACCGCACCAGCGTAGACTTCCCGGCCCCGGACAGGCCGATAATACCGTAAATCTCGCCCTTGGCGATTTCCAAATCAATGCCCTTAAGCGCCGGCACCGGCCCTGCCGGACTGTCGTAGGTCTTCTCCACATGAGAAAACTTTATCACAGGCATTCACTCCAATCTTACTATGAATAAACTGACGCCTGACGGCGCCAATTTATTATACTACATTTGGTAACTGTCCACAAATAACTTGGGCATATAGCTTGTCTAAATTATCTGCTGCCAGTTCCCTACTTGCTAAAGAACAACGCATAATAGCCATTAACGAAGATAACCAGCACGATTAACGGCAGAATATACGTCACATAGAAGCGCACCCACTTGGGGAAGGCCATGCCTTTGCCCGTATCGGCTTCCTTGATAAAGTTATCCCAGCCCCAGCCATAACGGCTCGTACAGAAAGCCAGATACACCAGGCTGCCCAGCGGCAGCAGGTTATTGGAAACCAGGAAATCCTCCAAATCAAGCACCCCGGATCCCGGCCCCAAAGGCTGGATACCGCTCCAGACATTAAAGCCCAGCACGCAGGGCATTGACAGCAGAATAATCAAGGGGATCCCCCAACGGATAATCCTGTGTCTGTCCACGCGCAAAAGCTCAAAGAAACAGACGATAAGA
>JAGAYB010000112.1 GCA_017940705.1 Selenomonas sp.
CATGATAAAGCCCATCAGCGGCCATATTGAACAGGGCGAGTTCGTCAGTGTGGGCTACTTTGAACAGGAAAGCGCGGCCGGCAACAACAATACGGCGCTCGAGGAACTCTGGCAGGAGTATCCCGGCATGACGAATTTTGAGGTACGGGCGGCTCTGGCCTCCTGCGGCCTTACCAATGACCATATCACGACGAAAATGCTGGCCCTGTCCGGCGGGGAGGCGGCTAAAGTCCGTCTGTGCAAAATCATGCAAAAGCCGGTCAACCTGCTGGTACTGGACGAACCGACCAATCATTTGGATGTGGAGGCCAAGAAAGAACTGAAACGCGCTATTAAGGAATACAAGGGAACAGTCCTGCTTGTTTCCCATGAGCCGGAGTTCTATGAGGATTTTGTGGATTCTGTCTGGAACATCGAACGCTGGACGACAAAAATCATTTAATACATTGTCTGCGCTTGCAGGGAAACAGACCGTCGGAAGAGAATTTATTCCATATAAATTTTCTTTGCGGCGGTCTGTTTTTTTACAGGTTCAGAGCGGAAGAAATAAAGCAGGGATGGTGTGGATGATGAGGCTGTCAAGCATAAGATACAGATGGAGCTTGTTGTGCGTGAGCTTTTTAGTCATGTGTTTATTGTGGCTGACAATGCCGGTACAGGCGGCTGATGCTGTCCTGCTGTCGCAGGATAACCGTCAGACGATACGGGTGGGCTTCTATCAGATGGACGGCTATCACATGATGTCGGACAACGGCCGGCTTTACGGTTACGGCTATGATTATCTGCAGCTGATGCGGCGTTTTACCGATTGGAAATATGAGTATGTCGGCTATGATAAGGGCTGGCAGGAAATGTTTGATATGCTGGATGCCGGAGAGATTGACTTGCTGACGGCTGTCCAGAAGACCCCGGACAGAGAGCTGAAATACGTCTTTTCGGCAGCTCCCATGAGTACCAGTTCATTGCTGTTTACCACTTTGCTGGATAATGACAAGTATGTTCCCAGCGATGTGAGCACCTATAACGGTATGCGTGTGGGTTTGCTGGCAGGCAATAAACGTACCGAGGAATTTGCCGTCTTTGCGGCAGAGCAGGGCTTTGCCTATACACCCGTTTATTATGCTTCCGTGGCAGCTGAAAAAGCAGCTTTGGAAAACGGTGAAGTTGACGGCATTGTCACCAGCAGCAAGCGGGATACGGACGGGGAAAAAATTCTGGAACTGCGCAATCCACAGGATCTGTTCTGCATGACACGCCCGGATAAGGGCTGGATTATCGAGGAGATAAATAAGGCGCAGCAAAAATTAAATCATACGGAGCCGGGCTGGGAGGCAAGCCTGACCGACCGCTATTATTCCGATGTGGTGGGCCGTCTGATGTCGCTGTCACCGTCCGGGCGGAGCTTCCTGCAGGAACTGCGTCATTCTGACCGCGTGTTTAAAGTGGCGCTTATGCCCCATGCCAAACCATACGCCTGGTTTGACAGTGATGGGCTGCCCCATGGCATCCTGCCGGATATCTTCAAGATTACAGCCAAAAACATGGGGATAAAATATGAGATTGTGCCTGTGAAAACGCAGGCTGAGTACCAGCAGATGATAGATAGCGCTGATATCGACATCATTTTGGGAATGAGTGCCAATTTTTATGAAGCGGAAAAAAAAGATTATGACTTGACCCATCCCATTTTGCGCGCCTCGATGGTGCAGGTGTTTATGAATGAAGAGGACAGGAAAAAGGGGCTTATCGGTGTGACCAGCAACGTAAGGCGCAAGCTGGGCATGACCAGCGGCCTGCCTGCCAATATATCACCACAGGTTTTTGATACGCCGGAACAGGCGGTAACAGCGTTGAAAGGCGGTCATTGCGGCAGCGTGTATATGCTGAGCCTTAGCGGTCAGAACTGTGTGTATAACGATACCAGCAACAGGCTGCGTATGGCCATCGTACCGGGATTGCCCGTGGATTTCCGGCTGGGGATAAGCGGCCGTCTTGACCATCGCTTCTTTGAAGTTATCTCGGCAGCAACACCGACCTTGGGTGACGTGGAGGTTCAGGAGATAATAAATCGCTATTCAGAGCTTCAGCCCCGGCCCATGACCATAGAGGGACTGTTTTATTCGCATCCCATCCAGTTTATGATTATGTCCTTCTTTATGCTGCTGTTGCTGGGGATGATGGTCATTACCTCCATTCGCAACCACGCTGCCAGTCAGGAAGAGCAGCGCCGCCGCGATATTGATGCGGTCATGAGTTACGTATGCCGCCTCAATGAAACAGTGGTAAAGGTGGATTTGGATTCGCTTACGGCTACAGAATATCATATTGATTCTGAAGGCAATTTATCGGTGGATGTTATTCCCCATAATGTCGAGCGTTATACGCATTACCTGCATCCCGATGATTACGCCAAATTTCAGCCAGGCGGAGAATACGAGCAGGAGATGCAGACGGCCTTTGCAGAAAAACGCAGCTATTACTGTGAAGTGCGGAAACGCGATGATTCCAAAGACGATGGTTTTTGTTACTACGCCTGCCAGTTTCAGCCCATACTGGTGAATAACCGGGTGGATGGTTTCTACTTTTACAGGCAGGATATTGACGAGATGCGGCGCAAAGAGCTCGACCAGCGGAAAACTTTGTCCGATGCACTGGAAAATGCCCGTCATGCCAGCGCGGCCAAGGGGGATTTCCTGTCACGTATCAGTCATGAAATCCGCACGCCGCTGAATGCGATTATCGGCTACCTCACGATTGGCGGACAGGCTGATAATACAGAGGACAGACTGCGCTATGCGATTGAAAAAAGTGAAATAGCGGCTCAGCACTTGCTGGCCCTTATCAATGATGTGCTGGATTTATCCTCCATCGAACAGGGAAAACTGCAACTGGCCTATGAGGAGTTTTCTTTGGATGAAATGCTGACGGAAATCAGGACTATCTTTAACGGGCAGGTGGAAAAGAAAAAAATCACCATGCTCATGGATACGGAGCAGCTCAAGCATGACAATATGATAGGTGATGTCCTGCGCATCAAACAGGTGCTGATGAACATTGTGTCCAATGCGGTGAAATTTACGCCGGAGGGCGGCCGTATTGATATAGTGGTCAAGCAGGTTATGCGCCCCAACAATGTTTTCTTTACCAATTTTGAGATTACTGACACCGGTGTGGGCATGAGCAGCGAGTATCTGGACAAAATCTTTAAGCCCTTCGTTCAGGAAAACGCGCAGGTGGCCAAGAAGTACGGCGGCAGCGGTCTGGGCATGGCCATAACCCAGAATCTCGTGAAGATGATGCAGGGGTCTATTGAAGTGCGCAGCGTTCTGGGCAAAGGTTCCAGCTTTTATGTGTCAATCCCCCTGAGAGGTGTTGAGACACCTGTAGAAGATGGTGAGGCCAGTGCCGGCGAGGAACACTCCTTTGAAGGTGTTCGTCTCTTATTGGTAGAAGACAATGAAATGAACCGGGAGATATCGGAAACCATTTTGTCCCAGCATGGTTTTGCCATTGATACGGCTGAGGATGGACAGGTGGCAGTGGATAAGTTCACCGCTGCACCGGCAGGTACTTATCAGGCTATACTCATGGATGTTCAGATGCCGGTGCTGGATGGCTATGGAGCTACGCAGGCTATCAGGCGCAGCACTCATCCCGAGGCAGGGAGCATACCGATAATTGCGGTAACGGCAGATGTCTTTACCGATGATGTGGCCAGAGTCATGGCCTGCGGCATGAATGATTATCTCAGCAAGCCCATTGACTTCAATAAGCTGATTATCAAGTTAAAGAAATATATTTAGCAGCAAAAACGCCTTCCCCAGATGGGGAAGGCGTTTGGAAAATAAATTTTTTTATTTGAAGTAACGGTCCAGCAGACCTTTGAAGCCGCGGCCATGACGTGCTTCGTCTTTGCACATCTCATGTACGGTGTCATGAACGGCATCAAGATTGAGCTGTTTAGCCAAAGTCGCCAGTTCCTTTTTACCGGCGCAGGCACCATGCTCAGCATCTACACGCATGGTCAGGTTTTTCTTAGTGCTGTTGGTGAGGACTTCACCTAAGAGCTCAGCGAATTTAGCGGCATGCTCAGCTTCTTCCCAGGCATAGCGCTTGAAGGCTTCGGCAATTTCTGGATAGCCTTCCCTGTCGGCCTGACGGCTCATGGCAAGATACATACCAACTTCGGAGCATTCGCCGGTGAAGTTCTGGCGCAGGCCTTCGATAATGCGAGGGTCTACATCCTTGGCAGTGCCTACGTGATGTTCATCAGCGTAGTTCATCTCGCCGCTCTGCTCTACGAATTTTGAGGCCGGTGCTTTACAAATCGGACATACATCTGGTGCGCTGTCTCCTTCATGAACGTAGCCACAAACAGTGCAAACAAATTTTTTCATAATTAAAACCCTCCTAAAATATAATAAACGTTTTGTGAAACTCAATTGTATGGCTTGCTCAATGCCATGCTTTAATTATAGGGGACAAAAAATAAAAGATAAATAGCCAAATTCTTACGTTAAATAAAAATATCTTGAAATTAAGCCGTAAATCACCATATTTCTACAAATTACACATTTTTAAAATATTATTATCAATGGATAATAATTATTGATTAGTGCGCTTAAAATTAAGTGGTAAAATGAGAACAATGGTGTTAAAATAAAAAAGATAATGTTTTATCGTTAAGAGGAGAAAGGAAACTATGTTTACCTGTATAACAAATTCTCCCGAGGAAACAGGCCACCTAGCCGAGCTGGTAGGTCAAAAAATTCGGGAGGGAACCGTGCTTTGCCTGGAGGGCGACCTGGGAGCAGGCAAGACTTTATTTGTACAAAGCCTTGCTAAGACACTGGGCGTCGAGGGAGATGTGACAAGTCCTACGTTTAATCTCATGAATGTATATGAAGGAATTTGCCGCATTTACCATTTTGACCTTTACCGGCTGGAAACAGAAGAGGAACTGGAAGACATCGGCTTTTATGAATACACGGAGGAGCCGGAGGGAATTGTTGTCATCGAGTGGCCCGATAAATTCCCGGAATCAATGCCTGCGGATTATATAGAAGTGCATATTCGCAAAATCGGCGAAGATTCTGATGTGCGGCAGTTTGATTTTTCCAGTATCGGAGAGAAGAATCAGGAATTCATAAAGGAGTTGGAGATATTTGTTGGTACTGGCCATTGATACGGCTACGCAGGTTTCCAGCGTAGCGGTGGCAAGTGAGGGGCGGCTGCTTTCCGAGCTGACCATGCAGGGCAAACTCACCCATTCGGAAACGTTGATGCCTCATATTGAGCAGGGACTGAAAATGGCTGCTGTTGATAAAAGTCAGTTGACGGGCATAGCTGTGAGCAACGGCCCTGGCTCCTTTACAGGCCTGCGGATTGGTCTGGCTGCGGCTAAGGCCATGAGTTATGTGCTGGGGATTCCTCTCGTAGGTGTTTCAACTTTGAAATCACTTGCTTATGGCGTGCCGGTGTCCGGCCTGCGGATTATGAGCCTGCTGGATGCGCAGAAGGGCAATGCCTATGTGGAAAGCTATCGCTGGGAAAATGGCAGGTTAGAGGTAATACAACCGGTGACCGTGGCTAAAATTAGCACGGTTATCGAAACATGCCGGAGCCTTGATGAGCAGGTTTTCCTGACAGGGGATGCCGTTCATAAGAAGATTCAGGGAAAAATGGAACTGCCGGATAATGTGCAGATAGCGCCGCTGCATTTAATCATGCCCCGGGCAGCTGCGACAGCTATGCTGGGCATGGAACGGCTGGCTGACGGTCAGGCAGACAATGTGATGGATTTAGAGCCTGTCTATATTCGCCGCAGTGAAGCTGAAGTCCTTTGGGAAAAAAGACATCCTGAGGAAGCAGCCCGGACGAAACCGACGGAGGAGATGTAATGGAGTCTGTGCCTATAGAGTTTCGGGAGATGGCTCCTGAAGATGCCGATGCGGTAGAAGTCGTGGAAAAGGCCTGTTTTGCCATACCATGGTCACGGGAATCCTTCTGGAAGGAAGCCCAAAATGAAAATACTTTGTATCTGCTGGCTTTGGCAGGTGAGAAGGTAATAGGTTATGTCGGCTGCTGGATTTCCTATGAGGAGGCACAGATAACCAATGTGGCTGTGCTGCCGGATTATCGCGGTCAGGGAATTGGCAGGCGGATGTTTGGCGAAATCATCAGCCGCGTGAAGGAAAAGGGCGTGACGGCCATGACCTTGGAGGTGCGTCCCACCAATGCCCCGGCGCTGGCTATTTATACCGGTTACGGTTTTAAGGAGGCCGGACGGCGTCCTCATTACTATCAGGATAACGGCGAAGATGCCATTATTATGTGGAATACGAAAATTTGATTGTTTAGGAATGGAAAAGTTCCTTGGATAAAGGTGACGGATTTTTTTTATGGAGAAGAACAAGGAAGAACTGCTGACGCTGGCCATTGAGTCCAGCTGTGATGAGACTTCGGCAGCAGTTTTGCGTGGCGGACGGGAGATATTGGCCAATATTATTTCCACCCAGATTCCTGTGCATCAGAAGTTTGGCGGTGTGGTGCCGGAAATTGCATCGCGGAAGCACATCGTAAACATCATGCCGGTGATTGATGAGTGTCTGCGGACGGCTGGTGTGGAACTAGAGGATATCGACCAGGTGGCAGTGACTTATGGCCCCGGGCTGGTGGGTGCTCTGCTGGTGGGCGTATCGGCGGCAAAGTCTCTGGCTTTTTCTTTGGGTAAGCCGTTAATTGGTGTCAATCATCTGGAGGGACATATTTTTGCCAACTTTTTGGCTGCTCCCGATTTAAAGCCGCCCTTTATGGCGCTGGTGGTATCCGGTGGTCATACGGCACTCGTGGATGTGCAGGGCTATAACCGTTTCCGCATGATGGGGCAGACCCGTGATGATGCGGCTGGCGAAGCCTTTGATAAGATTGCCCGTGTGATGGGCCTTCCCTATCCCGGCGGTCCGCGCATTGATGCGCTGGCTAAAGAGGGGAATCCGCTGGCGATTGATTTTCCGCAGGCGCTTACGGAGAAGGGCAATTATGAGTTCAGCTTCAGCGGCCTGAAGTCGGCGGTGCTCAACTACATCAACAGTGAGAAGATGAAGGGGCACGAACTGAATAAGGCGGATATTGCCGCCTCTTTCCAGCATTCGGTGATTGAAGTGCTGGTGGGCAAGGCGTTTCAGGCGGTTAAAGAGGCCGGGAGGGATACCTTGGTGCTGGCCGGCGGTGTGGCGGCCAACAGCGGCCTGGAGGCTCGCCTGCGTGAAGAGGCGGAGAAACGGGGCGTAAGGTTCCTGTATCCGGATAAGATTTTGTGTACCGATAATGCGGCGATGATTGGGTGCCGCGGGTACTATCAGGCACTCGACGGCGGTTACAGTGATTTGTACCTTAATGCGGTGCCGGGGCTTAGTCTCACAGATAAGTAAATAAGTTACGTTCCAATGGCGGAACAGATATGGTTTTAACGCTGCGCTATGCCGCAGGGCTAAAACTATTTTTTGCCTTTTAATTAATTATCGCGAAGCGTC
>JAGAYB010000113.1 GCA_017940705.1 Selenomonas sp.
CAGCTGCCTTTGAGGAGTATGGCGGCTTCTGTGACAGTTTCGCCCTTGCGGTGCAGTACCTGTCCTTTGGTGATGTCGATTTTTCCCATGTTTTCCTGCCTCCTTGACCAATGATTCATATTCCATTATTTCGTCCTTAATTAGGAATTTTCCTTCAATTTCAAGGGCGTCTCCGTGTTTTTTCTGTGGCAAAAATTTTTTAATTGCGCTATAATGATATATCGTAATGTGATGGTGAAGAAGGTATATTATTGAAAGAATTATTAAGGAAAATGCACACTTGGATGACCGGCTACATGAATCAGTTTGTGACTGATGATGAAGAGGTCATGCAGGGGATTCGCATAAAGACAGAACATACGGGCTATGTAACGGCCATTGCCCGGGAACTGGCACAGCATTTAAGCCTGAGTGAGCATGATGTACAGCTGGCGGAAATGATGGGGCTCTTTCATGATGCAGGTCGTTTTCGCCAGTACAGCATCTACAAGACCTTCAATGATTCGCAGTCCGAAGACCATGCGGATTTGGGATTGAAGGTGCTGGCTGAGGAAATGCCTTATATGGGGGATTTGTCTGCCGAAGATGCCGATTTACTCTGTTATGCCATAAAGTTTCATAATAAAAAGGAAATTCCTGCTGACGCTGCCGGCAGGCGGTTGTTATTTGCCAGGCTCTTGCGTGATGCGGATAAGCTGGATATTTATCGGGTGCTGTCTCCCTTCCTTGACCCGGAAAAGGCAGACCAGGCCCCCCGGTTTATGAAGGCAAAGTCTACCGACCTTATCAGCCCGGAGTTTATCAAGGCATTTGCTGCCGGAGAGCAGGCAGATTACCGCAAGCTGAAAACTTTAGGCGACCGCAGGCTGGTACGCCTTTTGTGGGTTTATGATGTAAACTTTGGCTGGACGCTGGAGAAGATGGTGGAACGTGGCTATATCCAGAAGGTTATCGACCATCTGCCGGAGCAGGAAGGCGTGCAGACCGGTGTAGACCGGCTGTGGGCTTATATTGAGAAAAAGTGCGCGGCAGCAGATGATGTGAGCGCATATATAAAGGAGAGAATATAATGGCAGAAAACACGACAATCGCCACGAACTTTGTGCAGAATGCGATTGAGGAAGACCAGAGAAACGGTAAATACACCGAAGGGATTCACACCCGTTTCCCACCCGAGCCCAATGGCTATCTGCATATTGGTCATGCCAAGTCTATATGCTTGAACTTTGGCCTGGCAGAGTATAATCATGGCCTGTGCAATCTGCGCTTTGATGATACCAATCCTACCAAGGAGGACACGGAATACGTGGATTCCATTCAGGAAGATATCCGTTGGCTGGGCTTTAGCTGGCAGAACCGCATGTACTATGCGTCGGACTACTTTGATAAGCTCTATGATTATGCGGTTGAACTGATTAAAAAAGGCCTGGCTTATGTGGATGACCTGACGGCAGACCAGATTAAGGAATACCGCGGTACGCTGACGGAGCCGGGCAAGGAAAGCCCATACCGCAACCGCAGTGTGGAGGAAAACCTCGACCTGTTTGCCCGTATGAAGGCCGGTGAATTTGCTGACGGGGAAAAGGTGCTGCGCGCCAAAATCGACATGGCTTCACCGAATATGGTTATGCGTGACACGGTTATCTACCGTATTGCCCATGCCCATCATCACCGCACGGGGGATAAATGGTGCATCTATCCGATGTATGACTTTGCCCATCCACTGTCCGATGCCATTGAGGGCATTACCCATTCTGTCTGCACGCTGGAATTTGAGGAGCATCGTCCGTTCTATGACTGGCTGCTGGAAAATCTGGATTTTGACGTCAATACCCGTCCGCGCCAGATTGAGTTTGCCCGTCTGAACCTCACGAATACCGTAACCAGCAAGCGCAAACTGCGCCAGCTCGTGGAAGAAGGTCATGTGCGCGGTTGGGATGACCCGCGTATGCCGACCATCTCCGGCCTGCGCCGCCGTGGCTTTACGCCGGCCTCCCTGCGCAAGTTCTGTGAGGAAATCGGTGTAGCCAAGGGCAACAGCCTCGTTGATGTGGCCATGCTCGAATCATGTGTGCGTGCTGACCTCAATGAAAACGCTGACCGCATTATGGCGGTGCTGCGTCCGCTGAAGGTGGTTATCACGAACTACCCCGAGGATAAGGAAGAATGGCTTTTAGGGGACAATAACCCCATGCATGGCGGCCATCGCTTTGTGCCGTTCTCCCGTGAAATCTACATTGAACAGGAAGATTTCATGGAAGATGCGCCCAAGAAATTCTTCCGCTTGAAACCGGGCGGCGAAGTACGTCTTAAACACGCCTACATCATCAAATGTGAGGAAGTCGTTAAGGACGAGCAGGGAAGTGTCGTAGAACTGCGCTGCACTGCTGACCTTGATTCCAAGACGGGCGGCGCTACGGCCGGCCGCAAGGTCAAGGGTACCATTCACTGGGTAGCGGCCAAAACTGCTGTTCCGGCCGAAGTACGTCTCTATGACTACCTGCTGGAAACCGATGAAAACGGCAACCTGCCGGAGGATTTCATCGGCGCACTCAATAAAAATTCCCTGGAAGTTATCGACAATGCGCTGGTGGAGCCTAGTGTAAAACTGCAGGCTGCCGGCAAGCATTATCAGTTCCTGCGCACGGGTTACTTCGTGATTGACCCCGACACCACGCCGGACAAGCTGGTATTTAATCGTGTGGTAGGACTGCGCGACAGCTGGGCAAAAGAAAAAAATAAATAAAAACTCTATAGGGATGAAAAAAGAAAGAGGGGTAAATTTTGACTTCAACAACGATAGCCATAGTTATCTTTGTGGCTGCTTATGCCTTGATTATTTCGGAAAAGGTACATCGCACCATCGTGGGCATCTTTGGTGCCATGCTGATGATTCTGTTCGGGATTATCAGTCAGGAAACGGCTATTCATCACATTGACTTTAATACATTGGGCCTTTTGATGGGCATGATGATTATTGTCAACATTACCAGTGAAACGGGGCTGTTTAACTTCCTTGCCATCTGGGCGGCCAAGAAGGTCAAGGCAAAGCCCGTGGCGCTGCTGGTGGCGCTGTCCACCATTACGGCTGTATGCTCGGCACTCCTCGATAACGTGACCACGGTGCTTTTGACCGTGCCTATTACGTTTAGCATTACTTCGCAGCTCAAGGTAGATGTAAAGCCGTATCTGATGGCACAGATTATTTCCTCCAATATCGGCGGTACGGCCACCCTTATCGGTGACCCGCCGAATATTATGATTGGCAGTGCCGTGGGCCTGAGCTTTATGGACTTCATTCAGAACATGACGCTGGTATCGGTGGTTATATTCATCGTAGTGCAGGGCGTTCTCGTTGCGCTCTATGGCAGCAAGCTCAAAACTACACCGGAACTGCAGGACAAGGTTATGCGCCTTAATGCCAAGAGTCAGATTGCCGACAAGGCCTTGCTGAAAAAATGTCTGGCCGTAATCTTCTTTACGATTACGCTGTTCGCCATGCACGGTGCTTTGGGGCTGGAAACGGCTACGGCGGCTCTCACGGGCGCAGGCCTGCTGCTCTTAATCACCTACACGCGCAATGAAACCATGATTGCCAAAGTCCTCTCCAAGGTGGAATGGCTGGCCATCTTCTTCTTTGCCGGTCTGTTCGTCCTCGTCGGCGCTTTGGTAGAGACCGGCGTTATCAAGGCCATGGCGGCAGAAGCCTTGGCTGTAACCAACGGCAATGTACCGATGACGGCGATGCTGATTCTTTGGATGAGTGCCATTGCCTCGGCCTTCATTGATAACATTCCCTTTGTAGCCACGCTGATTCCGCTGATTCAGGATATGGGGCAGATGGGGCTTTCCAACCTTGAGCCCATGTGGTGGAGTCTGGCGCTGGGCGCCTGCCTCGGCGGCAACGGTACGCTTATCGGTGCTTCGGCCAACGTGGTTGTGGCATCCCTGGCTGCCCAGCATGGCAAGCAGATTTCCTTCATTGGCTTTATGAAGGTAGCTTTCCCGGTGATGATTCTCACCATTATCATGTCCAGTATCTACATCTGGATTTGGCATCTCTAATCAATAACGACAAAAAGCTGACTTGTCATTCGACATGTCAGCTTTTTTTTGCAGGTATTAGGGTGTTGGCTGTTGAATTATAAATTATAGTCTTAAGGCTTTAAGGGCTTATAGGGATTAGGCCTGCCGGCTGCAGCGAGAGTATCCAGTTCATTCCAGGATAGCTCCTGTTTCTGGCTGCGCATCTCGTGGAGGTGGTCCTTGAGGCTGTCTTTTACTTTGCTGAAACGGGAGAAGTCCGTTTCCTGTAGTTGTTTTTCAATACGCATGATGTCTACCTCCTGTGTTATCTTTAATTCTATTATAACATACGAGGGAGTGGACAGGATATTACAAGATTTGTAAAATTTTTTAGGGAAGTTCGGAGAATTTTTTTATGAAAACGTATTTTTACTTGGGTGTCGGCATTATTATTATGGTTATTGTGGGGCTGTTAGGCTACGGCGTGTACCTGAACCAGCGTGGGGAAAACGAAATCGAGCAGCGTATGGAAAACCTGCGCCTGCCCCTTAATGGTGCGGTGGTTCAGGAACGGGAAATCCAGCCCTATGTGGAGCTGGAACTGACGAATTTCTATTGCGATGATATGGCCGATGTAATCGCCAGGGAAAATGGGCGCATCACTCAGGTGTTTGTGGAAAAACATGGCATGGTGACGGCAGGCAAGCCCATCCTGCAGCTGGTGGACGAGGATATTCCTTTAAAAATCAAGCAGGCCGATAGCGATATAATGGAGGCTGAGGCTCAGCTACTGAAGGCGCGTAATTCCTATAACCGTTACAGTCAGCTCGTGGAATACCATGCTATTTCGCTGGAAAAATATGATGAGGCGGCAGCAGCCTACAAGGCTGCCCAGGCGCGAATGGATAATTTGACGGCCCAGCGGGAACAGCTGCTTATGCGCCAGTCCCGGCAGATGGTGCTGTCCTCCATTGATGGGGAGGTATTGCGCCTTTACCAGAGTGAAGGTGCTTATGTGACAGCTGGTACGCCTGTGGCGTTGGTGGGGGATTTCAGCAAGCTCTATTTCACGTCTCCCGTGGTGGACGAGCAGGCTAAGCGCATGGTAATCGGCCAGCCTGTCAGTCTGACCATTGACGCTGGTACGTCTGTACTGGGCGGCGAGGCCCTGCCCAAACCTTATGGTGCGAATTATTCCGTGGGCAATATGGGTGAGGACCAGATTTTTTCGGCCATGGTGATAAAAATAACGCCGGACCTGGCTGAACCGGCAACGGTACGGCAGGTAATCTGGCAGGTGGACAACCGCGTGGGGCTATTGGAACCGGGCACCTATCGGAAGGTACGGCTACATGCCAATGCGGCACGCAAGTGCCTGGCGGTGCCGGTGGCGGCCTTTACTGATGAATACCATGACCGGGTGGCAGTCGTGGAATCCGATGGATGTCTGGGATTCCGTGATGTGAAAACAGGCATAACCAACGGTACATATATTGAAATCATTTCCGGGCTGCAGGCGGGGGATATCGTCATCACCTCCGATACTGAAGGAGTGACAGCCGGCACGGAAGTGGAACTCACGCTGGAAGAAAACTAATTTTTGCAGCCCTTGTAATAGTTTGCGAAATCAAGCGTATGTATAGGCAAATAAAAAATATAGAATACAAACAACATAAAGAAAGGTGGGGATTAAAATGACGGGTAAAGATAAAAAACTCGAACTGCAGGAAAGAGATTTAGCGCATATTTCTGGCGGCGAGGAGTTAGAAACAATTCCTATCGAGGATATTAGTGATCAGCTTAACGTCCAAATTGGAACTATGACAGCGTTCAGCTCAGGGCCGGCGGAAGGACCGGCGAATGAACCTGGGCCGAGCTATTATCAGGACAACAGCAACAACAGTGGCGCCCAGCAAAATACCCAGAATGGTGACTGCGAGAATACGGGCGGTATGAACGTCAAAAAAAAATAAAAACTATGTAATAGGCTATATACTCAATCGTATATATAAGCAAAATCAAGAAAGATTAAAAAAAGAAAGGGGTTTTAAAAATGAAGGACAACAAGCAGGAACTCAGCACTGAGAAGATGGAAAAGGTCTCCGGCGGCGGTTGGGAGCAGGTAATTCCGCTGGCAACTGAGGTGGTAGGCAAGCTGATGAATTCCGGTGGCAAAGATGATTCCGGCAGTGGACAGTCAGCTCCGGCCAATACTACCCCCACAAATCAGCAGAATAACTCCAATAACAGCGGTGCCCAGCAGAATACCCAGAACGGTAACATTGAGAATACAGGCGGTTTGGTAGTTAATCCCAAGTAAGCGAAAGGACAGGGACAGGCCATGAAGGAAGAAAAACAGGAACTGGAAATGGAAAACCTGTCAAAAGTGGCAGGCGGGGCAGAAAACAACCAGCAGAATAATTCGGATAACAGTGGTGCTCAGCAGAACACGCAACATGGTGATATTAATAATACAAGCCATATCTCGCAGGTAAATGAGGTGTCCAATAACGCTGCACCGGTAGATATCGGCTCACCGGTTGACATCAATAATGGTGGGAACAACAGCGTCTACAACATCAATTGATATAGTGAGGGGGGATTAAAATGACCGGTAAAGATGAGAGAAACGAACTCAAGGCTAAAGATTTAGCGCAGGTTTCTGGCGGCAATTGGTTTAAAGACGTAGTTAAATATGCCACAACAGGTGTACCCG
>JAGAYB010000114.1 GCA_017940705.1 Selenomonas sp.
AGCTCCGCCCGCCACTGCTTTTTCGTGGGCCTTGGCTGTTGCCTGCACTATTTCTTCATAGCCGGTCAAGGCGGCAAAGGGGGCGAATTGGGCGGCGCGTTTGTACATGGCCATACGTATGTGTCTCTGTGGTTCGGGGCGTGGCAGGTTGATTATGCGTTGGTAGGTCAGCCGCCCATGTTAAATATCACGGCAACTTATAAATCACATTCCCCTGCAGGCTATGCACATGCCGCATGAACGATGTTATCTTTTTGTAGTTTTTCACACCGTTGACCTCCAGGCAGTCCGATACGTCCACGGCATAGGGTTTCAGCACATGATTAAGCGCCAGCACATTTTTTCTGTCCACCTTTGCCGCAATGATAACCGACTTATGCATTTTGGCAATAATGTCAGCCAGTTTCTCATTCTTAAAGTCCTGAGCTCCAATATCTATCAGTATCATTTCCGCCGGACATTTCTCTGCCTTTTCCAAGGTAAAATCATCATCAAAGACAAAACGCTTGATAACAGGCCTTTCCACGCGTTTTATATACCTGTCGCTTTCGCTGCCATTAAGCTGCACATAATCCACGCCTACACTGTCGGCTGCCTTGTTGACATAATTCAGCGGCATATTACGGAACTCGCCTACCTTGCGCGTTTCCGGTTATACCCACCTTGATGAAGAATCCCAGCAAACCAAAGTTGGGCAATGGCTGGAAAAAGATATTTCCGAACTGCTAAACACATCAAATGAACTGCCGTTGCAAAATAAATCATAATCCTGTGGCACTACATTGGCACTACTTTTACAAACAAACACACGGCAAGGCTCTGCGAAAATATCCGTAGAGCCTTGCCGTGCAAGGTGGTATGAAATTTAAGACATGGTTGAATAGGTAATGTTAAATTTGCCCAATCATCTTATGGGTCTGGGGGATTACCCTTACATCCTTTAGTTTTGTCAGTGCGTAGTTCTGACAGATGAGGATTTTTTCCGGGCTGGCGGCCTTGCAGCCGCCGTAAGGCGTGACCGGCTGAATGATGAACAGTGTTTCCGGTGCAGTTTCCGCCACAAGGTCAATGGCCTGCCGGAATTCTTCTTCCATGGTTTCCTCTGCCACTACCAGCTTGATATACAAATCCTTGGTCTTGGCAATTTCGATAAATTTGCGGTGCTCCTCCCATTGCGGACGGCTGATAATGCTGGGCAGCTTGATGTCCATGCTGATAATATCCGCAACATCCATAATGCTTTCCAGCTCCTTATACAAGGTGCCGTTGGTTTCCAAAAAGACAGGCACATGAACAGCCTCGGCCACTTCGCGGATAAATTCTGCATGCAAAAGCGGCTCTCCGCCGGTAAAGCTCACCGCCTGATGGGGAACTTCCTGACAAAGCCTGTTTATCTCCATCGCCACCTGCTCTGCCGAGCGCGGATTGGGGAGCGTTGCAAACTCCCGGCTGCCGGCGTAAGTTTCCACCTCGCAGGACTTATGGCTGCCCGGCGTATTTTCCGTATCACAGAAGCTGCAGTCCAGATTGCAGCCTTCAAAGCGCACAAAAACCTGACGGCAGCCCACATATTTGCCCTCTCCCTGTATGGAGGAAAATATTTCAATAAGATTCTTCTTCATAACTCAGTCCTTCGTGTAGGTAACGCTGGATTTCGGTGATTCAAAGACCGTTATCGCCGCCAAAACACTGTCGCGCTTAAAAATCTCATTACCGGCCAATTCTTCAAAGATAATCCGGGCAAGATTTTCCGCCGTGGGATTTACGCCATCCTTAAAGGGAGTCAGCTCATTAAGATAACGATGGTCAAAGCGTTCCAAAGTCTCCTTCAAGGTCTGCTTAATATCCTTGAAATCCACCAGCATGCCCAGTTCATCCAGTTCCCGGCCTTTGACCACCGCTTCCACCACCCAGTTATGCCCATGCAGACGAGCACATTTACCGGGATAACCATTGATATGATGGGCCGCTTCAAACGCGCCCTCTACTTTTAACGTATACATTATCGAAAAACTCCTTACCTATTATAAAATATACATGATTATAACACCTTCAAGCAGTCCTTTCAACACAAACAAAGCTATACGTCCTGCCACGGCGCCCTGACAGCGGGCAATGACCTTATCTGCTTATCCTGTAATTCATAAGCTATGCCGTTATTTGCCAGCTCCTGCAAAAAGGCCTTTAGATAAACAGGGCTGGAAAACTTCTGCATGAAATCCAAGGTGAATTTACTATTTACCGCCGAAATTTGCAGGGTAATGTCCATAATGGTGGCATTCCAGGCATGGAACTCTTTTACATATTTTTCTGCTTCCCCGAAATTGGCTTTCCCCACATAACTCACGTTAGCTGCAGCAAAACGATTGGCGGCCTCATCCACCTTTGCCATCATCGCCAGCCTTTCCTTGTGCGTTTTCTTTGCCAAAAGCATTTTGGTCAGGCCGGCAGTATGCGCCACGCCGGACAGAACAGCTTTCTCACCGGTCTGTGCCGCAACCATATTCCTATAGGCCTTCACCTGCTCAGATAGCGGCAATTTACGCAGCTGTTCATCATATTCCAGAAAAGCACCGCCGACCAGACTTTGATGAGCCAGCGGAGCGTGCAGAGCCTTGCGCTGATTAACGCACAAAACAATGCGTATGCTTTCTCGGGCATGAGGATACAACTTTGCCAGACTGCGGCTCAGAAGCAATGACACCATTGTTCCCGGACTGCCGCCATTTTCTTTGCAAAAGTGCATAAAGGCATCTTCAGCCAGCAATATGCTATATACATAGTCCGGGCTTTCCGTATGCAGATTAGCGGCGATACCGGGAAGCAGCGCCTTGCTCCACTCATGACGCCGGGGCGTTGGCAGGTCTTGCATGTTCATCACCGGACAATCCCATTCCTCCTGAGATATTTTATCGCCAGCCAGACGGATGCCTGCTGTCGAAAGCGTCACTTTGTAGCGCTGACAGCAGTAATAATACAACAAGGTGCGTATCACCTCATAAGTTCCTGTACCATCGGTCAGACCATGAAAAATATCCATAACCAGCCAATCAGCATGGTACGAAAATGAAAGCAGATGATCATTCGCCTCTGCTGAATTTAATGTTACGCCCTGCTCTGAATGGGAAACAACTACCGGCTCTCGATTCTCTGCAAAGATAAACGCATCACCACGAGCCTGCAGTTTCACGCAAAAATACGGATACCGCTCCATCGTGACGTCCACTGCCCTGCGCAGTACCACAGGGTCAACATCATCCTGCATCCGTATCCGTATTCTAATGGCATACGGATTATCCTTATGCAGCCGATAAAGGGGAATGACCTCTGTAAACAATTTCTGTTCCATGCGAGCACCTCCAACACAAGCTACAATAATTTTACCATAAAAAGAAAAACGGCACGAGCCGTTGTCCCGTGATATTGGACACCAAAAGAGCGAGGAGTTGCCGAGGCTGCCTTTGTGAACGCAAAAAGAAGCAGAGATTTCTGTGTTCTCTGCTCCTTGACTATAACTAGCCCCGCTGTACATCAGCAAGGAATCAAACATTCCTTCGTCCCTAAAACCATGAAAGCCGCCTGTTTCTTCGATGCAACGCTGGTGGATAGCCAGAATTTGTTCTTTGGTTAATCTTTTCATTTAGCAAGCACCTTCAGGGCTTCCATGTTCTTTTGCATCAGGCGCTCCGTTACAGCCATGACCTCTTCATCAGAGGCAACCGCTTCTTTTTCCACCTGCTTATATTCAATCAGGACATACTTAGGGGCATTGTTTTTCATAATC
>JAGAYB010000115.1 GCA_017940705.1 Selenomonas sp.
ATAACGAGGCAAGAAAATGTCCCCCACCTCAGCAGGTGGGGGCACGAATACCAAAACAGGCGGCGAGCATATCTCCCGCCTCGTTGAAACGCCAAGAGGAAGTTTTGCCTATGGCAAAACTGGAACAACGGCGTTATAATATACAGCTGTGTTTCCGACTGTGAAGGAGGCCTGAGCAATATGGGCATACGCAAATGGGAAACATTTTTAGAAAACCATATCGAAGGATTTTTCAATAAACGCTTTAGCAGCGACCTGGAACCGGTGGAGCTAATAAAAGGGCTGGAAAAGGAAATTGCCAGGCAGGGTAACGGCAAAGCCAAAAAAAATATTCCCAATCAGTACGTGCTGTTCATGTCAAAGGAGGATTATCAGCGTCTCTGCGCTCAGCGTATCATGGATGAGCTTTATGTAGCTGTGGAAAAACAGGTCATCCTGCAGGACTATCAGATTCCCGGCAAGCTGATGGTAAGCTGTCAGATAGACAGCACTATGCAGCGGGGGATGTATGAGATAAAGTCCCGGTTTACGGAGGAAAAGCCTGCCGGAAACAGTGATGAACCCAATACGCTGGTGCTGGCCAAGCCGTCCCTTAGCGGCGGCAAGCAGCCTTTGAACCTGCCCCGCGACTTGCGGACGGCCTGTCTCAGGGTTGTAAAGGGCCCTGATAAGGACGCCTATCTGGAAATCGGTGAGCAGCAGGTATATATCGGCAGGCGCGAAAAGAATGAGTTTATTCTGACGGATACTAAAGCCTCGCGCCTGCATGCCTGGATTGCTTATGAAAATCACCGTCATGTGCTTTACGATGCGCAAAGCACTAACGGTACAGCGGTAAACGGCAAGGCCGTGGAAGCCTGCTGCCTGCAGGCAGGGGATGAAATAAGCATCGGGGCAACGGTTCTGGTATACGAGGTGATTTGAGTGCCGACAACGGCGGTATTGATAAAGGCAGTCAGGGTCATGCTGGAATACGGCATGCTTCTGTGGCTGATATTTTTTGTGCTGCGTCTGATGGATAAGATGTTTAAGGATGTGCGTCAGGAACTGCGCAAACAGCGCAGACCTGTTTACGACAAAAATGAGGCCGTTATATCTGTGGTGGAGGCAGAGGAAGAATCCCTGGCAGGCAGACGGTTTGCTTTTCACGATGAAATTACCATAGGACGGAGTCAGGAAAATGATGTGGTTATTCCTGAGAATTTCGTTTCGCATCGTCATACGACGATTTTTCTTCATGGAGCCCAGTATGTAATTGAGGATTTAGGCAGTGTTAATCACACCTATGTAAACGGCAAGGTTCTACAGGGGAAAGCCTATTTAAAATCAGGTGACTTGATTCGTATTGGCATGGTTACCCTAAAGTTCGAGAGGTGAACGGATTGAAGCAGGTTTTTGCAGCTACCGATGTGGGACTTGTGCGCAAAGGTAACGAAGATAATTTAGCGGTATTTGATTCTGTATATGTGGTAGCCGATGGCATGGGCGGTGAAGCTGCCGGCGAAGTGGCCAGCAAGATTCTGGTGGACAAGGTTAAGGAAGTTTTAGCCCGGCGTGGAACGCTCTCGCAATCTGAGCTCTGTGACGCCATTAACGCTGCCAATCAGGCAATTCGTAACTGCGTCTGTGAACATCCCGACTACGAGGGCATGGGGACTACAGCCACTATGCTGCATGTCAATGACAATGATGATGGCGCTGTCTGGGCTCATGTAGGCGACAGCCGTCTCTATGTCATGCCTGCCGGCAGTGACAAATTGGTGCAGATAACAGCTGACCATTCCTATGTTGAGGAATTGTTGCGCAAGGGTACAATTACCCCGGAAGAGGCACAGCATCATCCGCAGCGCAATATGCTGACCAGAGCTGTCGGGGCTATGGAAAATCTGCAGGTGGACAGCGGCGAGCTGTCCGTGAACAAGGGCGATGTATTCCTGCTGGCTACGGACGGACTGATGAAGCATGTGGCAGATGGGGAGATTGTCCGCATTCTGCACAGCTCCACGGAAAACCCGGCGCAGGATTTAATCAAGGCTGCTTTAGCGGACGGCGGCTCTGACAATGTGACAGTAATCGTGGTGGGGATATCATGAAAAGCATTGGTTTTCTTACAGCTCCGCTGGGGATATTTTTGTGCGGCATGAGCATTTTGTACATGAAAATGCAGGCTGCTGGTGTGCAGGTTTCCGCAAAGACACTGCAGGAGCCGCTGGTGTATCTGCCTTACCTGGCAGTGGTGATATTCTTGACCGCTATAATTCAGACTGTGGTAATCAAGCGTAATTTGGATATCTATATACTGCCCTTGATTTTGATGCTGGTGAGCATCGGACTGGTGGAAATCGCCAGATTAAAGCCCGTGCTGCTGCTAAGGCAGATGCAATGGCTGTGTATTGCCATGCTGGTGATGTTCGTGGTCATCCGCCTGTGGCCGCGTATACGGCGTCTGCTGGCTTATCCGTATATTTTAGGCATAGGCTGCGTGTTGCTTTTGGGACTTCCCTTGCTTTGCGGTACGGAGATAGGCGGCAGTAAAAACTGGCTGGTACTTGGGCCGGTATCCTTGCAGCCTTCGGAATTTGGCAAAATCGTGTTGCTCTTTTTTCTGGCCTCGTATTTGGCTGACCATCGCCGGGTGCTTACATTGCCGGCACATAAATTCTTGTTTCTGCAGCTGCCGCCCTTGCGTTTTATCGCGCCCCTGATTTGCATTTGGGGACTGGCAGTGCTGATGTTCGTAGTAGAGAAGGATTTGGGCTCGGCGTTGCTCTTTTTCGGCATGGCGCTTTTGATGACCTATATGGCGACAGGCAGTAAATCCTATGTATTTTTGGCTCTGGCCTTTATTTTTGTGGCAGCGGCAGCCAGCTACGCCCTGTTTGGCCATGTACGTGTGCGGTTTGACATTTGGTTTGACCCGTGGCAGGACCCCAACGGCATGGCTTATCAGGTAGTGCAGTCCCTCTTTGCCATAGGGACTGGCGGTATCTGGGGCACAGGCTTTGGCTTTGGGCACCCCGGCTTCATTCCCGAGGTGCATACGGACTTTATTTTCTCTGCGATTGTGGAGGAGATGGGACTGGCAGCCGGCATCATGCTGATAGCCTGTTATATTCTGCTCTTTTGGCGCGGAATAAGGGCTTCGCTGCGGCAGAAAAATACCAGCGAGGCACTGCTCATGGCCGGCTGTGCTACGCTGATAATTTTGCAGATGTTTATTATTATAGCCGGTGTGACAAAGTTCCTGCCTTTGACGGGCATTACGCTGCCCTTTGTAAGTTACGGGGGCAGTTCGATGGTATCGAGCTTTATCTTGCTCGCTCTGCTGTTAGCACTGACAAAGGAGCAGGGAAATGGCTGATTGGAAATTAAAACGGCAAATATTACAAGGCGCGGCTTTCATGCTGCTGGTGGTGGCTCTGCTGGTCTTTTACATCGGCTATCTGGCAGTCTGGAAAGGTGATGCGCTGGCCAATAATCCCTTGAATATGCGTCAGGCCGCAGCCCGGGCAGATATACGCCGCGGCAGTATTCTGGACGCACAGGGCCGTGTTCTGGCCCAGACCCGCAGCGATGGCCGCCGCAGTTACCCCTTTGGTGAGGTCATGGCTCAGGTTACCGGCTATAACGGGGAAAATATTGGCGGGGCCGGCTTAGAGGGACACGCCAACCGTGCGCTGCTGGGGCTTACTGATGATATGTCGCGGCTGGGCCCGCTTACCCAGCTCCTGCAAACAGAGCAGGGCAATGATATAAATACGACCATCGAGGCTGATGCCCAGCAGGCGGCCTTTGACGGTTTGGACGGGCGCAAAGGGGCAGTGGTGGTGCTTGATGTGGACACTGGCGCTGTCCTGGCAATGGTAAGTTCTCCGTCCTATGATCCGAATGATATTGAAGCCAACTGGGATAATCTATCCAAGGTGGCTGATGGCCCGCTGCTGAACCGTACGGTTCAGGGCATGTATCCGCCGGGCTCTACGATAAAGCCAATGATTGCCGATGCAGCGCTGACAGAGTCCGTTACCACAGAACAGGAAAATTTTAACTGCTCCGGAGAACTGGACGTAGGAGGCGGCCACAGTATCCGCGAAAGCCACGGGGAAGTTCATGGACAGGTTAATCTGCGCACGGCGCTGACAGAATCCTGCAATGTGACTTTCGGCACTTTGGGTATGCGGCTGCAAGACAGCAGGCTAAAGGGAGCTTTTAAACGGTTCGGTTTTGACCAGTCAATCGGCGGCGATATCGTGATGACAAGTTCGCATCTGCCGGACTTTGGCACTTTAGGCAGTGGTGACCAGGCGCAGACGGCCATCGGTCAGAGTACTCTTTTGGTCACGCCTATGCACATGGCCTTGATGGCCTCCGCCTTTGCCCATGAAGGTACAATTATGAAGCCTTACTTAGTGCAGCAGGTTGTTACGCCGAAGGGGCTGGTGGTGCAGGAGGCAAGACCGGAAAAGTGGCTGACAGCTACAACAGCAGACATGGCCGGCAGGATAGACAGTTTCATGGAAGATGTAGTTACCAAGGGAACGGGACGGGCTGCTCAGGTCAGCGGTGTACGTGTGACCGGCAAAACCGGTACAGCGGAAAACGCTCACGGGGAGGATCATGCGTGGTTCATTGGTTCCGCACAGCTGCGCAACCGCAAGATAGCCTTTGCCATCATTGTGGAAAACGGCGGCAGCGGCGGTACGGTGGCCGCACCTATTGCCCGTAAGATAATATTGAGTTTACAGAACTAAGCAGGAGCTGTAAAATAGTTTCTAAGTTATTTATGGACAGTTCCTAAAAACCTTGGGGGAGGATCTAATCAATGAACCAGCGTGTATTGGATAACCGCTATGAATTACAGGAACTCATTGGCGGCGGCGGCATGGCTGATGTATATAAAGCTAAAGACCTGCTGCTGGACCGTCCGGTAGCTGTAAAGATATTGCATGAACAATTTAAGCGCGATACAGAATTTATCCAGAAGTTTCATCGGGAGGCTCAGGCGGCAGCCAGACTGTCTCATCCCAATATTGTCAATATATATGATGTCGGTGTGATGGAAGAATCCCATTACATCGTTATGGAATATGTACCGGGCAGCACTTTGAAGGACCGCATAAAGGAGGAAGGCCATCTGCAGGTGGAGACGGCTCTCCGGGTAGCCAGGGACATTGCCAGCGCACTGGCGCATGCCCATGCCAATAATCTGGTACACTGCGATATCAAGCCGCATAATATTTTGATGATGCCTGACGGCAGCGCCAAGGTGGCTGACTTTGGCATTGCCCGGGCGGTGACGGAATCGACGATGACCTATACGGGCAATGTGGTGGGCTCGGTGCATTATTTTTCGCCCGAACAGGCCAAGGGCACGATGATAACCCCGCGCTCTGATGTGTACGCTTTAGGTGTGGTGCTTTATGAGATGCTTACGGGCAAGCTGCCTTTTACCGGGGAAACTCCGGTGGGCATTGCCATGAAACATTTGCAGGAGCAGCCTGTCCCGGTAAGGCAGCTGGATAATACTATACCGCCGGTGGTCGAAGCGATTGTTTCCCGGATGATGAATAAGGACCCCAACATGAGACCCGGCAGCAAGGAAATCGTCAACGATATAACGCAGGCGCTGCAAATGCTCGGGGGCGGTTTTTCTCCGGCAGCCAGCGATCCTTATGCTACGCAGATATTGCCACGGGTGCAGGAAACAACTCCGGCTGCGCGCAGTGAGCGTTATGGCAGCAGCTATGAGAATGAAGAGCCGGTTCCCGAAAAGTCTGTATTCAAATCGAAAAAGTTCATTGTTGGTCTGGCCATGGTTCTGGTGCTGGGCTTCTTTGTGGGGGCGTTTCTGAGCTTTGGCAAGTTCTGGAGCAATTCTGAGGTGGAAGTACCCGATGTTACGGGTAAACAGATGACTCTGGCCAAGCAGATACTTGAAGATAAACGCCTGCGTGTGAAAGTCGATGAGGAATTTGATGCCGAAGTACCTGCCGGGATGGTCATATCACAAAATCCCGAAGGCGGCTCCAAAGTCAAGGAAGAACGTCTGGTGACCATTAAGGTCAGCAAGGGCGGCGAAAATATCGAAATGCCGGATGTGCGCGGCCTGAAAAGAGCAGACGCCATCGCTAAGCTGGAGAAGATGGGCTTAAAGGTGGGCCGGATAACAGAGAGAAATTCTGATGATGAAGAGGCCGGCGTGATTATTGCCAGTGACCCACGGGCAGGTACAAAAGTGACCAAGGGACTAAGCATTGATCTGGTGGTAAGCAAGGGCAAGAAAGAAAAGAAAGCCTCTGTGCCCGATGTTACGGGACTGCCTCTGGATGCGGCTCGCAAGGCGCTCAGCAACGCCGGCTTTAAGGTAGGCAGTGTGGAAAATAAAGCCAGCAAGCAGGCAGCCGGGACTGTTATCAGTCAGTCGCCTTCCGGCGGTGCTGAGGCGCTGGCCGGCGAGTCGGTGCACCTGGTAGTGGCTGAGGCTGGCAAGGAAACCGAAGATAAGAACAGCAGCAAGGCGGCAGCTAACGGCAGCAGCAAGGACAATGCTGTGACACCCAAACCCAACGAATCAGCTAAAAGCCGCTGAGCTAATGACAGTGAGGAGCATTTATGCAAACACAGGAAGGCCGTGTGATTAAGGCCTATAACAGCTTTTTCTACGTGCAGACGGAAAACGGGCTGGTCAGCTGCAAGCTGCGTGGCAAATTTAAAAAGAC
>JAGAYB010000116.1 GCA_017940705.1 Selenomonas sp.
CCAGCAGGTCGGCCTGACCCGTTGGACGATTTTTGATTCCAAGTGGGAAGAGGAAGCTCCCCGTTTCAAGCAGAGTGCCTGCAAGAAGCTCAAATACCATCATCGCAAGAACGAATTTGACCAGCTGGTGGAAAAAGGCGTTATCGTCAAGGCTGATACTCTGGAAGAACTGGCGCAAAAAGCCCATCTTCCCTATGAAACCCTGAAGGCTACGGTTGACCGTTATAATGAAATGGCGCGTAAAGGCGTGGATGAAGACTTTGGCAAGGACAAGACCTACCTTACCACCGTGGAAAAGGCGCCGTTCTTTGCCGGTCATATCGGTACGTCCCTGCTGGTGACGCTGGGCGGTCTTACCATCAATGACAAGCTGGAAGTGCTGGACAAGGAGCGCAATGTCATTCCGGGGCTCTATGCCGCCGGCAATGCTTCCGGCAGCTTCTTTGCTACGGATTATCCGATTGTGGTCACTGGCTGCAGCCATGGCCGTGCTTATACGTTTGGATACTTAGCCGGCAAGAGTGCGGCTGAGGCAAAGGCATAAACAGGGGGAGATTATTGGGATGAAAAAATTAGCAGCGATTTTAGCAGCATCTTGTTTACTGGGAACGGCGCAGGCAGCAGGCGCTGCCGCCAATCCCTTTGCCGATGTGCCGAGGGATTCATGGGCCTATGATGCCGTAAGCCAGCTGGCTGCCGATGGCATTATCGAAGGCTACGGCGACGGCTCCTTCCGTGGGGAGAGGGCTATCACCCGTTATGAAATGGCGCAGATTACGGCCAAGGCCATGGCCAAGAATCCCACGGGCGCAGACAAGGCGCTGGTGGACAAGCTGGCAGCTGAATTCGGCTCGGAACTTAATAATCTTGGTGTGCGTGTGGCTGCTTTGGAGCGTAATGCCGATAATCTGCGCTTTGATGGTTTCTTCCGTCTGCGTCAGGAACATTTCGGCGACCACAATGATATTGACGATACGTCCAAGGCCTATCTCGAACTCTACAGCCATGCACGGGTGAATGAGCATTGGACAGGGGAAACCAAGCATAAGATTACGCTGGACATGAAAAAAGATACCGGGGACGATGGCAACGTCAAAACCACCAATATTTACGCTTATGGCAAGTATGACAACTTTACCGCCAAGATTGGCAAGTTTGACACGGTGGACGGCTATGCTTACACCCATGAAGACCCGATGCGCGGCGTGCAGGTGACATTCGGCAAAAAGCTGAAAGCGAAGATTTCCGCCGGTAGAATCTCCAACCCGAACAATTATTTTGATGCTGATGTGGTGTCCGGGATTTTCACTTATCCCTTGGGCAAGCGCACCAATCTTTATGCCGGCTACTACTATTTAAAATCCGGCAAGAAGGGCGGCAAGTTCATTGAGGAAGGCAATTTCGGTTTGGGCAATATCGGCTTTGATACCCTGCTGGGCAAGAACTTCCGCTTTATTGCCTTGTATTCCCAGAGCAATGCCTCGGTGACGAAGGACATTCACCGCAATGGCTTCCTGCTGGAACTTGATTACAAGCGCATGCAGGTGCAGAACCCCGGCAGCTTTATGCTGATGCTGCGCCATCTCCGCGTGACTGATGCCACGGCCATTTCCTCCCGTTACGATGCCTACACCCATGGCAATATCTGCGGTACGGAAATCGGCGGCTGCTACGCGCCGATTAAAAATGTAGAAGTGGGCGCGAAGTATTTCTGGGGCAAGGATGAGGTAACACACGACACCAAATCCTTTGTGCGCACGGAAATCAAGTACTTCTTCTAAAATTCCCCCCATTTCCATTTTTCATACACAGTCAAAAATCAGGCACTCTGCGGAGGGCCTGATTTTTGTTCATAAAAAGTTCATAAATTCTTCCCAACCTGTTTATTGCATCAACGCTGATAACTGCTAGAATAAATATAATAATGGGCGATGATAAAACGTATTTATGGAAAGCGTAGGGGAGCATATATGGAAAAGCAGGCATGGGAAACTTTTTTGAATCGTATGCTGCGGCAAGCTGAGCAGGAAAAGGCTGCCGGCATGCCCATGGGACAGGAAAATTACTGTGTGGTACTTTGTCAGCTGTTGAGCCGTGGAAGGGTACAGCAGCTGGAGAATTTTCTGCGCCAGCGCCGGGAGGATTGCCTCTTTATCAGTCAGCCTGTAGCTTACAAGCAGGGCTGCCTGCTGGTGGCCATGGGACATGACCGGCAGGTGGAGGCACTGCTGCGTGAGTGGCAGGCGGACTTTGCCGATATCGGCGGTGGTGATTTGGCGGTGGCCATTGGCGGCACCTATGGATTGCAGGATATCTATAAGAGCCTCCGTGAAGCCCGTATGGCAGGTTTTTTTCAGCAGGTGACAGGAAAACAGGCTTTTGTGCAGAACTTTAATCGCATGGGGCTTTTTACCAGCCTGTTCCGGCAGAGCAGCGAGGATTTAAATGGCTTTTGCCAGCAGACCATCGGGCCACTGATGGAGTATGACAGGATGTTCAACACGCAGCTGGTGGATACGCTGAAGGCTTTGCTGACGGAGGATTTCAACTGGACCCGGACGGCGGCCCGGCTTTATGTCCATGTCAATACCCTGCGCTATCGCTATGAAAAGATACGGCAGATTCTCGATATGGATGAGAGCTTGGCTATGCGGGCGGATTTGTTTGCTGCCTTGCGCGCCTTTGAAGTGCTTACTGAGCTGAAAACCGGGGACAAGGTGGTAAAAATGCCTGCCGGGAAAAAAGGCAAAGTGGAGGAAAATTATATCCATGCAGATAAGAAGGCGGCTGTTTCTTTCTAATTTTATGATGTTTGCTTTGCCCTTCGTCATCATTATGCTGATGGCGGGGGCTTTATATTTATCCTATCAGGATGCCAAGCTGGGGGCGTTGGGGAATCTCGCCCATGACAAGCAGGTGGTGCATAAGGTGCAGGCGGATATCCGTCATACGGTGGAGCAGCTGCCGGACGGCGGCGTAGCGGCATGGTATCCCCGTTTTGAGGAACTGGCCGTCCGCATGGCGATGGACAACTATCATCTTGCGGTAGTTGAAGGGCAGGGCGTGACTCTCTTCAGCAACCTGACGGAACTGGAAAAGCTGCAGATTGACGAAGAACTGCGGCCCGTGGCCTTTGCAGACGATTCGGCGGTCTTTGTTTTCCGGGACAGCAATATCGTGAAATATATGTTTCAGCGCGGCGGCCGGGAATACCATGTGGTGGGCATACTCAGCTACGACGTGCAAAAAGGGCAGGGCCTGTTGGGCGGGCTTTATCACAGCTACATGGTTTTCTGGCTGCTGGCCGGGCTGGTAGTGTTCCTGCTGATAAATATGTGGCTGGCTCACCGGCTCTCCCAGAAGATTTTGCAGCCTATAGCTGCCCTGCAAAATGCAGCCCGGGCGGTGGAACAGCGCAACTACGCCTACCGCATCAATCCTGTGGGCGATGAGGAGTTTTCCGCCCTGTGCCGGAATTTTAACGACATGGCTGCCAAGCTTGGCAGGCTGGAGCAGGCGCGGCAGGATAGCGAACAGGAAAGGCGCACCCTGATTGCCGGTCTATCCCATGATATCCGCACGCCGCTTACGGTAATCCGCGGTTATGTGGAGGGCTTGCAGGACGGCGTGGCCAAAGATACCGATATGGAAAAACGCTATCTGGGCAAAATCGCCGAGGGGACAGCGCAGATAAGCCGCCTGTTGGAACGTTTGTTCCTCTATTCCAAGCTGAATATGGAGGCCTATCCCTTTAATTTCCGTCAGCTGGAATTTACCGGCTGGTTGCAAAAGAAAGCCGGTGAGCTGCGGCAGCTTATCCCGGCAGACGGGGAACTGACGCTGGCGCAGGACTATAAAACAACAGGCGTATGGGTGCAGATGGACAGCACGGAGATTCAGCGTGTGCTGATGAACCTGCTGGAAAATGCCGTGAAGTACCATCGTGGCCCGGACAGGCTGCGGATACGGATAGCGGTAAGATGCCAGCAGGCGGAAATGCTGCTGCGTTTGACGGACAACGGCCCCGGGGTGGCAGTGGAGAACCTGCCGCGGCTCTTTCAGGAATTTTACCGCACGGATATGGCACGCTCGGAGACCGGACAGGGCAGCGGCCTGGGGCTGGCTATCTGCAGGCGGATTATCGAAGCGCATGGCGGCAGGATTTGGGCAGAGGACGGCGGCAGTGAGGACGGCAGTACGGGGCTGACCGTCTGTTTGACGCTGCCGGTGGTAAAAGAGGCAGGTGACAAAGATGGAAAAGATATTGCTGGTGGAAGATGACCGGGACATTGCGGAGCTGGAACGCGATTATCTGGAATTAAACGGCTTTGCCGTGGATATGGAAAGCAATGGCCGCTGTGGTCTTGACAAGGCTCTAAATGGCGCTTATGACCTGCTGCTGCTGGATGTGATGCTGCCGGAGGTGGACGGTCTTTCCATCTGCCGTCAGGTCAGGGCGCAAAAGGAGATTCCCATTTTGCTCGTGACAGCCCGGAAGGATGATATTGATAAAATCCGGGGGCTGGGCATGGGGGCCGATGATTACATAGTAAAACCCTTTTCGCCGGGTGAACTGGTGGCAAGAGTCAGGGCACATCTGGCAAGATATCAGCGCCTGACCGGAGCAGCGGCGGAAAAAGGGGAGCCTGAGGCTTTGCTGCATGGTGATTTGCGCTTGCTGCCTCAGGCACGGCGCGTCTTTGTGCAGGGCGAGGAAATTCATCTGCCCAACCGGGAATTTGACCTGTTGGAATTTTTGCTGCGTAATCCTGACAGGGTTCTGTCCAAGGAGGAACTCTTTGAATCCATCTGGGGGCAGGAGGCCGTGGGGGATATTTCCACGGTGACGGTGCATATAAAGCGGCTGCGTGAGAAAATCGAAACAGAGGAAAATACCCATATCGAAACGGTGTGGGGAACCGGCTACCGTCTCTGCAAGCTCTGAAAAGATTTTTAATCAAAGTTTAATACAATTTTAATGATATTTTTGTAATCAGTCTGTATATTAAGGAGGTAGATAAGGAACTTTTCATAAAAATCGCATGGAGAAGGGGAAATTTATGATGATGGTAAACCGCAAAAAAGTTTTGGCAATGGTTCTGGCCGGGGTAATCAGCTTTGGTTTTGCCGGCACGTCCTTCACGGCTGTAACGGAAGCTGCTGAACATGAGGCCGCTTATGAGGACGGCACGCACAACAAGTACAGCCACCGCCTGCAGGAAGAGGAACGCAATCACAGACAGAATGTGCTCTCGCTGCGCTATAAGAAAAGATACGGACAAATCGACGATAAAGAATACGAAAAGCGCATGAAAAAGGAACAGGAGCGCCATGATCAGGCCGTAAAAGACATCAAGGCCGATTATGAA
>JAGAYB010000117.1 GCA_017940705.1 Selenomonas sp.
GCCAGCCATCGTTTTACGAATTTCAGACTTAATAGGATAGCTGTCACCCTTAGCGCCATTTTCATTGGATGTTACCAGCACCTTATTATCAAGACTGTCATCCTTGACAAAGCACTGCGGATAAATATGGTCAACATTGTAAAGAGTTGCATCCTTGATATTATCAATATTTATCGGCTCACCGGAGTACATACTACGCCCCAGCTGCATAAAGTACAAATACAAGACCTCGCTTTGCAAGCGGTTGTCACTGACATTATCCAGCTTAGCTGATAATATTCTGACATCATTGGCATATTCCTTATCCACTGATTTGTACAGCTCTAAAATCTTATCACGCCGGGAAATTGTCCTTGCGCCTTTTTCACCGCCACCACGAGCCATCTCCAAAAAGATTTTCTGCGGTGGACAGCCTTTGGCCTTACATACATCTTTAACAATGTCCAAAGTACGATAAATAGAACGCCGCACAGAATTTGCAATACGCATATCATCCAACATTTCGGTCAGATTTTTATCATCACGGACATAATATTCCTTGCGCAAAGCATCTATATTTTCCTTGAAGGTGTATTTATCACCAGCCAAAATCTGCATCAGATTATCATTTGTTTCCCAAAGAAAATCAATAATATTGGCTGTTTCACCTGTCTGTTTGTCAATGCCCTTGATACCTGCAAGCAGTTTTTTAGACAGACGTCCAAAATCATCATATTTAAGTTTGGTTATATATTTGCGGTCATTCTCTTCTAACTGCGGATACGCACGAGAAAGATACGAATATATCCGTTTTTTATCTTCAGCGTATGTCAACCTTTCAATAATTTGTTCTACTTCATTCTCTGTTAATACCTTACGCTCCATCAAAGAATGAAAATCATGATAGGCTTTTAAGGATGAATGCAGATTTTTATCCACACCTGACAGCGTATCGCCTTTATCCATATAACCGTTATGCTGGAGGCATTCTGCTATCGCTTTACTGGTGACACGTCTTTTTCGCTCAAATAATTCATATACCGCCTGCTTGGCTGCTACGTCAATAGGATTGCCATTTACCTTCAAGGGATTGATTTCGTTCAAAACCATATAACGCTGATAAAGCAAGGAATTTAACGGCAATACATCCTCTCCGGGCAGGTAAGTACACTTATTGGTCATACGGCGAATAAAGGCTTCTTCACTTTTGTCAAGGTCAACCTGCTCCTTAAAATTCCACGGACGGATTTTCCCAACCGCTTTTCGCTCAATCCACCCATAAGTTGACTTGTCATTTAACGGGCCGACAAAATAAGGAATACGGAAGGTAAATATTGACAGCAGTTTTTCCTTATTCGTATAGCCATCCTTGTCTTTTTCCTGTAAAAAAAGCAGGTATTTTTCAGCCCGGTTCAACAGGCACAATAATTCATGGTAATATAATTGATATGGAATAACCCTATTTTCATCATTCACCTGCTTTGGCATAAAGGTTTTCGTATCCAGACGCGCCAGCATATCATCATAGAACTCTTGGTCAACAGGTTCCACCGTGATATCTTTCAGTTCCTTGCGCAGATAATCACAAAAATCAGCTGCTTTTGCCTTTTTTAATTTAGAAATATCCCCTTTTACAGATTTCACGTTATACGAATAGGCCACATAGTTATTGCCAGTTTGTACCAAGCGGAAGATTTTTCCGTACTTTTCCGGCGCGTACTTTCTGACGAATTGCTTTAAACCACGCAGGTCACGGCGATGCTGCTCATATACCTTGACCTTGCCAGCAGATACGGAATCCCCATCTTTGATAGCATCCTTCAACAGCGCCCAATCATACATCCGTCTCAGCAAGGATACCCATTTTACTTCATCCCCAAGTTGAGCTATGGCTTCAAGGAAGGTTTCCTCCTTGTCAACAAAACAGAGTTTTATGCTGTCATCATAACCGCCTTGGGGAAATAATTTAGCAGCTCTTACACTTCCACCAGCCAGCATTTTCACAGACAATGCCATATCAATAAAATCATCTTCGCTGCTTTTAGGCTTTTTCCCCTCATAGAGAATATCCAACAAGGCTTTTTCCTTATTGGATATATTTTGCCGTTTAGGTAAAATATTTTGCAGCTCAGCTGATTTTTCTTCCTGCCAAGGCTGTATATCATTTTGTTGCATATATTGGCGCACATCAGCGTAAATGCTATCAAACCGCAAAACAGCATCTACATCATCCTTATTCATCTCATTAAGAAAATGACCTCTATGAGCCACCAGCCAAACCACAGCTAAATATACCAAGCGTACATCATGTGGTGCATCACTGGCCATAAGTTCACATATTAAATGATGGATAGTCGGGTATTTGTGAAAGTAATCCTTATCCGTGAAATCTTTGTCGCAGAACAAAATATACTTATCTGTAGCTGCCACATCATCACGCCACATAGCAGCTTCACGCAAACGTATAAAAAAACGCTTATCTATCTGCGCTATCTCGGGAGCAAAAATTTCATTGACGAGATTAACACGTTGTTTACGTCTGCCCAGACGCCTTCTGGCTGTCCTAAAGCCACGCCGTTCATTGCTGTTCTTGCCTTCCTCAAACACGTGGCTCCCCCACATAGGTTCTCCCTTGAATTTTATAAGTTTGTATTCCTTGTCTGTAACCGCATATCCCACAGAGTTTGTTCCGACATCCAAGCCCAAATAATACTCATTTTCCATATTGACAACATCCCCCTATGACGCTACAATGAAAGTGTAAATTTTATTACCTTAGAATTTACACAGCGAGTTCAAATAACGTTTTAACGAAATCGTCGGTTTATCCGGCAGCACAGTGTGTGCTAAAAGCCTGCTTACGCAGGCTTTTTTATTTTCCCTGCTATATTTATTCTCTGTACAAATGTGGTTTCCTTTTTTCTTATATCGTTTTTTCTAAACGCAGGGGATTGACAATGGCCGTATATGCCGTTACATTTTACTATAGTTATATTTTTGATATTTTTCTGCCCTGATGGAGGCTTTCTTGTTGCAAATACTTTTTACCTTGGGCGTGGCCATTTGTGGCGGTTTTATTCTCTCCCTGGTCAATGCGCCGCTGCCGTGGACGCTAGGGCCGGTGGCAGCGGTTTCGCTCACTTCACTCCTGCGCAAAGAGCAGCTGACCTGGCCGCTGCTGGTACGCAATATCGCCCTGATTCCCTTGGGCTACTCGATGGGACGCCCCTTTACGGTGGAAACAGGCCAGGCCATTATCAGCCAGCTGCCATTTATGCTTATGGCCACATTTGTCACCATTTGCGCCGGCCTTTTTTCTGCCTGGCTGATGTTTCGCCGGACGAAAATTGATTTTACCAGCTGCCTGCTAGGCTGTGTGCCCGGCGGCTTATCCCAGATGGTTATACTGGCGGCGGAAATGAAAGATGTTGACCTGACCGCTGTGACCATCATGCAAACCATGCGCATGCTTTCCGTGGTGTTTGTAATTCCTTTTCTGGCCATTCATGTATTGCCAGCTGATGGCCCGGCGGCGCATTTGGCCGTCAGCGAGTCTACGGGAAATATCCTGGTGTTTGCCTTAGTGGCTGTCAGCGGCGCAGTAATCGGCCGGCTGATAAAGCTGCCCACCGCCAATTTACTCGGGCCTTTGCTGGCCACGGCAGTTTATATCGTCTGCTCCGGTCACACCGCCCCCATTATTCCCCAGCATTACCTGTATGTAGCTCAGATTTGTGTTGGCAGTTACATCGGCAGCAGCATTGACCTGCGGAAAATCCGCGATTACCACGGCATGGGGCCGGTACTTGTCGGCAGTGTCCTGCTGGTTCTCTTTGTGTCCATGGCCATGGGCTGCGTACTGGCCTATTGTACACCGTCCACCATTGTCACCAGTTTCCTGTCCACTGCCCCCGGCGGTCTGGCAGAAATGGGCATAACAGCCTTGACTGTCGGTGCGGACAGCTCCACTATGACCGCCTATCAGCTGACGAGATTACTCTTTATCATGCTGGTCTTTCCCTACGTGGTGCGCTTTATCCGTAAAAAATTTAAATTCCAGTAAAAAACGCTGCAGACGTGTAATCGCCTGCAGCGTTTTGTTATTCGGCGGTGTCGCCAAAATCTCCCGCACCATGTCTGTACTTATATACCTCAGCCTCATGTTCGGCCTGTGTTTTTTTGATAACCTCACCATACCCTGTCAAGGCGGCAAAGGGGGCAAACTGCGCCGCCCGTTTTTCCCGGGGCATAGCCGGATGTTTCTCTGATACATGATGGGGCAGATTTATAATATCGCCATACTTAGCCAAAACCGCCTGTTCTTCCGTCATGCTTTATGACCTCCTATCTGTCCGTTACGGGCAATGGTCGTGCCTTCTTTACGCAGGTTGCTACCTTTGAGAATAGCATTTTTGCCAAATTTTTCCTTGATGGCTATCATGGTATGCTGCAGGGATTTTTCCCGTTGTTCCTCAACCAGCTCCACTTCCTGCGCCATGCTTTCGGCGGCGTAATCTGTAAAAAGATTCAGCTGCCGGTCTTGCGGCTCAGCTTTTTCCACCTGTTCCTCCGGCACAACATGATTGGCCGTGACCGTCACCCGGCGGATAAACAAATTGGGCAGGATGACTTTCTGATAAAGCTCCACCACCGCCTGCAAAATCTTCTTGCTGGAGGAAGTATGGCCGCCAAGGTTCACGGAACCATGAGCAGGCTTGGGTACCGTGCGGCCATAATGGTCGGTATGCAGGGCTCCCCGATAAGTGCTCTTGATTGCAGGATTCTGTAAATTGCTTATGTCATATCCCACGTCCAAAACTATCTGGTCTGTCAGCAGGCCTTTTTCCACTAAGTCCAGCACCAGCAAATCCGTCATTTCCCAGACAATGAGCTGGCCGCTGGCAAAATCATAAGGTTCCATCAATACCTGTCCGGAGCTTATACTGTTCGTCAAGGGGCGGTAATTTTTTATCTCCGCCATAGTGCATGGTTCCCAGCCCCAGGCGTGGTCAATCAGTAATTCCGCATTGACGCCGAAGAGCTTATAGAGCAAATCTTCATTGTGATAATCACGTGCCCCCCCTAAGGAACAACGGGCCACATCTCCCATCGTGAGCAGGCCGTGTTCCTGCAATTTCTTGGCATAGCCCTTGCCCACACGCCAAAAATCTGTCAACGGGCGGTGCAGCCACAGCTTTTGCCGATAGCTTAGTTCATCCAGCTCCGCTATCCTCACTCCGTCCTTATCAGGCGGCATGTGTTTTGCCACGACATCCATGGCGATTTTGGCCAGATACAGATTGGTGCCTATCCCTGCTGTCGCCGTAATCCCCGTGTAGTCCAAAACGTCGCGAATCATGCGCAATGTCAGTTCCCGTGGAGAGATGTGGTAGGCCGTGAGATATGGGCCAGCATTGATAAAAACCTCATCAATGCTATAAACATGAATGTCCTCAGGTGCTACATAGCGCAGATAAATATTGTAAATCTGCCGGCTGACCTCCATATACTCAGCCATTTGCGGCTTGGCTACCACATAGGACACCGCCATCTGCGGATTGGCCTGCAGCACTTCTGCGTCAGCAGATTCACCCACCAGCTTATGACCTAAGATTTTGCCGCGACGCCGGTTATTAACCTGTTTTATTTTCTGCTCCACCTCAAAGAGCCGCGCCCGTCCCGGAATGCCGTAGGCCTTCAGCGCCGGAGATACCGCCAGACAGATAGTCTTGGATGTGCGTGATTCATCAGCCACAATCAAATTGGTCGTCAGGGGATTTAAATTTCTTCCCCTGCACTCCACCGATGCGTAAAAGGACTTGAGGTCGATAGCGATATATACTTCTTGCTTATTCTTGTCCATAATTCCATTTTAGCACAAACTGCATAAAAAAACCTGCTGCACTCTTTATGGTACAACAGGTTTTTACGTCAGGCCTGAATATCTACCAAAGCGCCCAGATTAGGATCGAGGCTTTCCAGCTGTTCGAGCATTTCCTCGGTGCCAGTTTCCGTAGTATCCATAGCCATTTTGAGGACAGCCATGCCCATGTCCTGCATGGCCTGGCCCTGATGCATGCTCACCGACATTGCGGCGATACTCATATCCATTGTCTGCACCCCCTAGCTAGTTAGAGCAGCACATCCTTGTGCTACTCTATATATCGAACGATTCGGCCGCAAGTTAAGCACTTTTTTGCCGCTCACCAGTCAGCCCAGTCATTTCTGGAGGAAAAATCCCCGGCCGGATATTTTATAGTTTTTTCTGTCATCCGTCTGATTTACCACCAGTTCCGTGAAATACAACACAGACCTGTCATCCAACTTATAAGCCTCGTCCAGGTAAACTTTATTATTGCCCTTGCCCTCCGGCTGAGCCGCCATTAACTTTCTCACATAGGGACTGACATTTACTTTACGCTGCTTGCCGTCCTCCAGCTTTATGACTGCCTCCCCTTTCTTGATGGTAAAGGTATAGGCAACTTTATAACCTTCTACCGGTATGCCGCTATGTCTGGGGGCAAATACTACCTTGTTTTTTTGCTTGGGAGGATTTTTCTTATTATCTTTTTTCGTCTGTGGATAGTAATCATTCCAAGCTATATTCTTAACCTGCAGGCCAAAGGCCTCATTGCTCTCTTGGAGATATTTTTCCTTACGGATATAGTCCACACAGCTCTTGATTGCCGGCGCCAGTTCCGGGGAGATGGGATGACTCATGATAATCTCGCCATCCTCATACAGACCTTCCTGCTCCAGCAGTCCGATTAAACGTGCCTCCTGATTATGCAAGGGTACGCGCATTACATTCAGCGGCGTGACGGTAAACACCACCAACATGGCCGCCCCTAGCAACAGCAGTGGCCGTATCCCCAGACACAAAAAGCGGAAAATCAGCAGCACTATCCCATAGGCCGTACAAATCATGGACGCATAGCGCAATTGCGTAAGCCCATAGGCATCATAGCGAATCCACACGCCATAAAACTGCAGGGCAAGAATCGGGATAAACAGAATCAGCGCCCACCGCATAAACTTTTTAAACCAGGACCACTCGGTATCATCCCAAAAGAAGTAGAAAAATCCATATCCCAGCAAGGCCAGCGACGCATACCAGTTCATTTCTCCGACAGGCATGGACTGCCAAATAATTATCTTGCCAATATACAGATAGAGAATCAACAGCAGCAGCGCATAGCCGGGAAACAGCAGGTACTTAACGGTCCTGGCCGTAAAGGAATCTGATACAAGGTTTAACGCTTTCGTTGTTGACAACAATACTAAAAAGGCATAAATGCCAAAAGTAAACGGCACCACAATAGCCAGAAATATCTCCAGCTCCTTAGGCAGCGCTACCAGCAAAGTATGCACTGCCGATATGCAGGTAGTTATAAGCATGCCGAACAGGGACGTAAGTGCCAGCGCCGCCGCAAATGTGTACATACATTTCCGCAGGTGCTTGCTCTGCTGCTCCTTATCACCGGGCAGCTGTAAATAACAGACTATTATCAGCCAAAAACAGGGTGATACAATATGAAACATCGTATTCTCAAACCCCTGCAATAATCTTGTGCCAGCCTCCAGCACTGCCGCCCATAAGGCAAGCATACTCCAAATTTTCCAACGGTATTTCCCCGGCTGCCATTGCGGTATGCGCTCGCGCCATAACTCAGCCGCTACCGCCACCAAGATAAGCGATAGCAGCCGTTCAGTCCAATGTATCCATTCAATACCTGGCTCCTCAATATTGCCGCTCAGCAAAAATACACCTTGGTATACAAGGTGTACCATATTAAGCAAGGCAGCCTCAGGAAAGTGCTCCCACAACATTCTGCTGCCCTGTTTGATTATTTCTTTGTAGTTCTCTCTGAGGTATTGAAAATTAAAAGCCTGTTTATTCCACATTTAATTATCACCACTTCTTCAGTATTCCCCTGCCATTTTCTGAAGAATATGATAACACCTTATCATTATATTTTTATTAAAAACAGAGAAAAGCCTAATCAAGTAATATACTTGATCAAGCTTTTGCTTTTACGTAATTATTTTATCCTTATAGTTGGCGTCCAGGGAATACGGCGCGGTCTGCTGCAGGTGGGAATCGTCTCGCAAGTAGGAATCGTATTATCGTTCAATACCACTTTTATGCCCGCCTGCAAATCTCTGGCACTTCCCCCTGCCACCATATCCATGTCGGCGAAATTCATTACGTTCTTTTTCATTTTAATTACCCCCTCAACTTTTATGTTGTTGTTGATTTATCTTTCTGTTCTTTATATCCATCAGCAGCAAAAGTGTGTAGTGTGTTTAAAAAAATTTGCGGGATTTTTTTCAGTTGAGGGTATTCCCGGTTATGCTTGGGACTTTTTTTCTTTGCGGAGCCGTTTGTTCTCGTACATCACCTTGTCTGCCCGCCGGGCAACGTCAATTACGGCAGGGTCAAATTCCGGGTCGTACACGGCAATGCCCATGGATATATTAGCCTGTTCCCACTCGTGTTCAGCTGAGGCACATATATCTTCCCGGTATTCCCGGAACAGGTTAAAGAGCTTATCCCGGTCGCGGAAATCTTCATTTTCCAGAATGACTGCAAATTCATCGCCGCAAAATAAACTTTTCGATTGAGGTTATCAATGTTCGCTTTGGTCTTCTCTACCAGTCCCATGAATGAGCGGGTAAGGATACCAATCTCATCATTGTTATTGTCTTCCAGTACAACATCATAATTCCCATCAGCCACCTGCTGTGCGGCCTGGGCCAGATTATGCAGCGGTTTGGTAATACGGGTGGCGAAACGCATCATCACGAAACTGGCTATGAGCAGAATGATAACGGCGGCGAAAATTGTGCGTGAAATCATTCTTTGCCAGATGCTGCTGATTCTCGCTAAGGGTACAGTCACATAAAGCCGCATGCCATTGCTCAGCGGCACCCAGCAAGCCTCCTTCAATGTACCATCGAAATGATATCGTACATGATGGTCGCCTACGACCTGGTCAGGTGAATCGATGGCTACTTTTTCACCATACTGCAACGTTGAATCCATCTGCGGATGGTATATTACATTGGAATTCTCATCGAGGATAAAGGCATAACCGTTCTCAAAGAGCTTAATTTTTTCTACCTCGAACTGGCCAAGGAGGCTGTGAGGCAGCCTCCTTTTTATGTCCACGCCATGTCAGTCCGTGATTTATATTTAATTATGAACCACGCTTTCTGCAGACACAATAAAAGAGAGCACATCTGATGATATGCCCTCTGGCTGTGTCTATACCTGTGTCGCTATCAGACTGGTTTTATCTTTGCAATATCTCTCCAACGTGCATTTTGTGTTTCGTCTACATTTGCTGCCATAGAATTTGCGTTACTGTCGTGGCAACCGGAATGACGCGTCCAAGGCGGCATTGGCACATATCCCCTAGCCCCAGCTACCTTATCCAGTTCCATATTGTCCATCTTGTTCATGAGCTTTTCCATTTTATATTCCTCCTCCACATCTTTAAGTGTTGTTTTTGCTTTCTGTTCTTTATATCCCCGAAAGCAAAAAGTGTGTAGTGCTGGAGAAAAAAATGTAATACTTGACTTTCAACCGCCCTCCACTGCCTTTTCGTGGGCCTTGGCTGTTGCCTGCACTATTTCTTCATAGCCGGTTAAGGCGGCAAAAGGGGCGAATTGGGCGGCGCGTTTGTGCATGGCTATACGTATGTGTCTCTGCGGTTCGGGGCGTGGCAGGTTGATTATGCGTTGGTAGTCCTTGATATCTCTATCTATTATCATGCTTTATGTCCTCCTATCTCGCTGTTCCTGATAATTATCCGGGCCTCTTATTTGAGGTTGTCGGTTTAGGATAGCGTTTTTGCCAAAGCGGGGCTACAGTCCCAGTATGAAGATGGAGGAACTGGCCAAGGTGGCGGCCGTCCTGCAGGTTAATGTGGGCTATTTTTTCCCGGCCGAGGAAAAACCAACGGACAACCGCCCCCCCGTAGTGGACAAACGACTGCGGGCTATTATTGACATTTATCCTTCCCTAAGCGATTACACCAAAGATATTATTGACGCCATCATTAAGGTGGACGGAAAACATAAATAAGCGCGCAAAGGCGCTGTGATGAAATGCGAAAGCATTTTATCCACAGCGCCTTTTTATTGTACAATTTTGTATTTTACACTATTATAATATAAAAAAGGGCGCAATGCCCCTTCCCCATAAAGCAGCTTACTGTCTATTTTATGCGGCTA
>JAGAYB010000118.1 GCA_017940705.1 Selenomonas sp.
CCACAGCTGCGTTTGTAGTGAATCAACATTAAGGGCCTGTTCTTTGGTATTACCATCTGCTACTGGCTGTATCTGCTGCCCTGACAGCATCGCCAGGAAGGTTTTGTTCTTCTGCATGGTCTCCGCTGATTGCGGTATCAGACTTTGCAAATCAACCTTCGCTGCGGCTTCCGGCTCAATCTCTGCCACCAGCTGAGTTTTACCCTCTGCGGTAAAGTTCAGCAAAGCTGCCTGTCCAGCCATATTTTTTACAGTCTCCGGTATCTCTTCGCTAAGATTTTCCTTGACGTCTGCTGCGATATCATTTACGGATTTTGCTTCTGCATTTACATTGTTTTTGTCAGCACCGGTTTCTGCCTTGTCACTTCCCTGTTGTGCCTTAGTCGGCGATTGTGGTACTTTCCCTGTTACATCTTCTCCGGCTCTTCCCAGAACCTCGCCAAAGGAATCCTTTTCCTGACTTACCGTATCCCCACCAGCTTTGCTCGCTGTCCTTGCCGGCTGGATTTTATTCGGGGTACCGGGCTTGGGAGAAATAGCCATTACATTTGCTGTATTCACTAAATCACCTCCTCTTCATGGTATTTATCGGTCAAATCTCCCGGCAACTTAAATTTAATTTTTATAAAAATAAAAGCGATGGAAAACATTTTTCGCGAAAACATTTTCCATCGCCATAAATTTCTCATTGCGCCTGCTGATTTTGCTGGGCTTCATCCTTCTTTTTCTGCTGTTCTTCCAGCATCTTGCGGACTTCTTCTTCCGTGTTGACGTTTTTCCGTGTGCCTGCATACATTATCTGGGTGATGCGGGCCGTTTTCTCTTCCTCAAACTCGGACATTATCTTGGCCACTACGGATTCGTCCATCCGCTGCAGGATGGCAATGCACATATCATCATCAAGAGCGTCCAGTGCCTTGGCAGCATCCTTGGGTTTCATCTGGTTGTAGAGCCGGGCCAGCTTGGACACGCGCTTTTTCTCTGCGGCTTCTCGTTCTTTCACCTGTTTTTCGATGTCTTCCTTGGAGATTACCAGTTTCTTGTTTTCTTTCTTGGCGTCCTTTTTATTATCTTTGTCATTGGTATTTATTTTGGCATCTTCCACCGGGGCATTTTGCATTTCCTCCTCCGTGGGTG
Source organism: Selenomonas sp. (assembly GCA_017940705.1). The sequence continues at coordinate 1,138 of JAGAYB010000118.1, forward strand.
CCGGACGGACAAAATACTGACCCACTACGGGCAAGTCGTAGAGCTTGAGCTTTTCATTGGCCTCCTGAGTATCAAAGAGCCGCAGGTAAATCCCCAGTGCAAAGCCGGCGATAATCAGCACTAACAGCAGGAAGAGTACCAATAGCACTTTTACTATTTTTTTCCCTTTTTTCTTTTTTTTCTTCTTCTCTGCCATTATCCTACCAACCTCTTATCTGTAGATATCCAGTACCTTGCTAACGTAATTCTGCGTCTCCCTGTAGGGCGGTACGCCGCCGTAATCCCTGACAGCTCCGGGGCCGGCATTATAAGCCGCCACGGCTTTTTTCACATCGCCGCCGAAGGTATCAAGCATCTGCCGCAGGTATTTGGCACCGCCTTCGATATTCTGCTGTTTGTCATAGGGGTCAACGCCCAGTGATGCCGCCGTGTCCGGCATTAACTGCATCACGCCGATGGCGCCTGCCGAAGATACAGCGCTTTGGCTGCCGTTTGACTCCACCTCAGCAACAGCTGCTACCAATTTAGGGTCAACCTGATATTTATGCGCCGCCGCATCAATTAAGCTGCTTAAACTCTGGTCAGCCAGCGGCATATTTTCAAGGACACGCGGCGTGGGGTCAACAGAAACCGCTGCGGCTGTCTTAGCCGTATTCTGAACTGACGCTGTTTCCTTGCCGGCATCCGTTCTTGCTGCTTTTTGCATTTCCTTTTCCAAAGTCTTGGAAAAATCAGCGCCGGGAATTTTTAGCGGCATGCCAAACCGTTCCTGCAGTTGGGCAATCCTTGCCTGTACCTGGCGTACTCCCGTCAAATCCATCATGATGCTTCAACCTCCTGTCGCTTGTGACGCATGGTCAGCTGCAAGCCGATTTCATCCAGCATCTTCTGTTCTTCCTGCAGGGCTTCTGTCTGATACTCCTGCCAGCGACGTTCTTTAAGCTGTTCAATACTTTTTAAATAACTCATGACCTCCATCAGGGCTTTGAGTTTCTTTTGTTTTTCGCCTTTCATCTGCAGGACAATGCCCTGCTGCATTTCAATCTGCTCCCGTTTCCAGGCAAAGAAACTGTTGAAGGCCATCAAGCGGCCTACCGTCACCCTCACGCCTTCCTGCGCCAGCGCATCATAATCGCGCTGCCCCTTTTGCATTTCAGCCATGAGGGTATTCAGCCCCTCACGGGCTTCCTCCAGCTTACGGGAGGCTTCGGCAAAATCGCGCTCGGCATCGTCTTTCTTGCGCCGTGTGACCCTCAGCAGGGTTTCCAGCTGAAATTTGAATTTTTTCATCACCATCACCCGGAAATCTTAATCAGCTTTTCTTCGGTCTCCTCGTAGGTGTCTACCTCGTAGATGCCCTGACATAAAAAGTCATTTATCGAATCTATCTTCTGAATGGATTCATCAATCTTGGCACTGGAGCCCTTTACATAAGCCCCGATGTGTATCAAATCTTCGGCATCGCGGTAAACCGCCATCAGCTGCCGCATCTGCTGGGCAGCTTTCAGATGTTCCGGCGATACCACCTCATTCATGACACGGCTGACGCTGGGCATGATGTCAATGGCCGGGAAGTGATTCTGTGCCGCAATGGCACGGGACAGGACTATATGCCCGTCAAGAATCGAACGCACGGCATCGGCAATGGGTTCATTCATGTCATCACCGTCAACCAGCACCGTGTAGATACCGGTAATGGAGCCGGTGGCATTGGTGCCGGCCCGTTCCAGAAGCCGGGGCAGCATGGCAAATACGGAGGGCGTATAACCGCGGGTTGCCGGCGGCTCGCCAATGGTCAGTCCGACCTCACGCTGAGCCATGGCAAAACGGGTAACGGAATCCATCATCAAAATGACCTTCCGCCCCTGATCGCGGAAATACTCGGCAATGGCGGTGGCGGTCATGGCGCCTTTTATGCGTACCAGCGCCGGCTGGTCAGATGTGGCGACCACAACTACGGAGCGCTTCATACCCTCTTCGCCCAAATCGCGCTCGATGAAGTCGCGAACCTCACGGCCACGCTCACCGATAAGGGCAATGACGCTGATATCAGCCTCCGTGTTACGGGCAATCATGGACAGCAGCGTAGATTTTCCTACGCCGGAACCGGCCATAATGCCGATACGCTGACCCTCCCCCATGGTGATAAGACCGTCTATCGCCCGTACCCCCACGTACAAACTCTCGTGGATACGCGGACGTGACAAGGGATGAGGCGGATCTGCCTGCAGGGAATATTCCTTTTTGCACAGGATTGGCCCCTTGCCGTCAATGGGGTTGCCGAGACCGTCAAGAACCCGGCCCAAAAGTTCCTCCCCCACCTTAACATTCAGCATCTTTTGCGAGGAAGTCACCTCACAGCCCGGGCCGATCCCCTGCATTTCACCTACAGGCATCAGCATGACATAACCTTCCCGAAAGCCTACGACTTCGGCAGGTATCGGCGGTACTCCCGGCGTATGGGAGCTTACATAGCAAAGCTCCCCAACGCTGACCGTCGGCCCTTGGGATTCAATGACCAAACCGATGACCTGAGTAACCTTGCCGGTGAGCTTGACACTGGAACAGTCATGGATGGCATCAATGAATTTATCAATGTTAAGCCGGAA
>JAGAYB010000119.1 GCA_017940705.1 Selenomonas sp.
GGTTCGCAGCAAATGTATAATCCGTTGCTTGGGGCGAACGGGGAGTGGTTTTTCTGTCTGGAGCGACTGCCTGAGCGACAGCGAAGGCCGGCACGCCGTAGGAATCAGCTAAGTAAGTACGCTGAAAGGAGCGCCGTTGGCCTGCCCGGCGCAGGCAACTAAACAGCTGAAATTATCAGGGCGGGTCGTTTAGCGTAAACAGAAAAATTACTCCCCGTGAACCCCGTGCATCGTATGAACGTTATAAATTTAGCGAGAAGTAACTTACAAACTGCAATTTACAAAAAGCCCGCTGACATCTTTTGTCAACGGACTTTTTAGGTTAAGGGATTTTTCACAGTCTTAAATGAACTCACTTTCTGCCATGACTATCTGGAAAGACCCCACGGCGCTGTGGACGCGCAGGCACAGCTGTTTGCTGCCTTGGGGCACTACATTCTGTCCATGACGGGGAAGCTCCAAATCAGTTTCTATTTTTTCCTTGCCCAGCTCTACGCTGAGAAGTCCGTTGATGACGTTGATAAGCTCCGTAATGCAGTCCACCGCCATTTCGTCCACTTCCGAGAACTCCTCTTCGCTGTAGCGCTCTGCCAGCCGCAGGTAAACGCTCTCCGGCGCTATCAGACCGGCTACAATGCTGATATCGCCTGTCAGCCGCTGAGAGGCTGCGTAGTTGGGACGCTCTTCCTGAACGGTACAGGGAGCGTCCTCCACCACCGCTTCGGTGTGCAGCTGTTCCTTCAAACCATTCATAAATAATTCTACGTATTTTGCATACCAGACGCCCTCCCGGGGGAAATCATCTCCCATGGCCTTTAAGACCGCTGTACGGTAAGGAGCGATATCCACGGCATTGTCAGCCAGCAGCTTGGCAGCTGAGGATTCGTCCTCTTCCGCTGCCTGCAAAATCTTCTGCATTTCCTCTGGTGGATAATGACTGCGATTATAGATACACTGAACTATACTAAAATCATTTGTCATTAGCCTCGACCTTCTTTCGAACCGTCTCCACCGCTTTCTTAATCTGCTCGCTGGAATACGGCTTCTGAATGAAGTCCATGGCGCCCATCTTCAGCGTCGTCATCAGTTTCTGCGGCGTTCCGGCCGAGGAGAGCATCACCACCGGCAAATCAGGATTTACTTCCTTGATAACCTGCAATGCTTCAATGCCGCCCACCTCAGGCATGACAATATCTAAAAACACACAGTCAATCTGTTCTTCCAAATTCAGCATCACAGCCTCTTTGCCGTTCTGCGCTTCCAACACATCACAATCCAAAGCCTCAAGCTCCTGACGTAATTTTTTGCGCAGCAGCTTGGAATCGTCTGTAATCAGTACTCGTAGTTTTCTGTCCAAAATGTCCGCCTCCTAAGCGAAATACTACATCACGTTGCTATATCCTTCTGTATTTATTCGCCATTTCAAATTTATTTTCCTTCAAGATAAATAGAAAAAAGAGACCCACAAAGCGTGAGTCCCTTCTGTAAAATCTTACCAGATAAAGAGTCCGGCAATACCTGCGGACAGCAGGGAAACCAGAATACCGGACAGCAGCATATAGCCTACGTTGCGAGAGATGAGAGCATTCTTGTCATCATCTACCAGCCCCTTGAAGCAGCCGATAATCATGCCCAGCGTAGAGAAGTTGGCAAACGAGGTAACGAATACCGTCAGTACGCCCTGCATGTGCTGGCTGAACTGGCCCATGATATCCTGCACGCTCAGCATTACAACGAATTCATTGGTTACGAGCTTAGTACCCATGTACTGAGCCAGCTGGAATGCTTCGCCGCTTTCCAAACCCATAAGCCAGGCAAAGGGGAACATGATGCAGCCGAGGATATTTTCCAGCGTGATGGCCGGATGAATCAGCACCAGCAGCATGTCGATGAGTTTTGCCAAAGCTACGAAGGCGATAACGTTAGCACAGATGATGAGTACCAGACGGCCAGCGCCGAGGATGGAGTTGCCGAGGAAGGAGAAGAAGGGTTCGCGCTCTGCGCCGTCATCATCGACACGGGCAACAGTATCTTCTTCTTCGGAAATCTTTACAGGATGCAGAATGTTGGTCACAATAAGCGCATTGATAACATTCAGAGGAATAGCCGTGATGATGAATTCACCTGGCATCATCTTGGTGTATATACCGACCATGGCAGCCGTGATGCAGCTCATGGACATCATGGCCAGCGTCAGGCAGCGGTCAGCCTTCATGCGCTTTAACTGCAGGCTGGATACAGCCAGAGCTTCCGTGTTGCCCAAAAACATCATTTCAATAGCAAAGAAGGATTCAAACTTCGGTGCGCGGGTCAGGAAAGCCAGAGCCTTGCCTACCCATTTGATGATGAAGGGCAGTACGCCGATATAGGTCAGGATATCGAACATCGGCACAACCAGCAGGATAGGCAGCAACGCCGACGTAAAGAAGTTCATCTGCGGTACATGTACCCAGTCCGGGAAGGCGAAAGCGATACCTTCATAGGCTACACTGATGAGCCAGTTGAAACCTGCGGCAGCAGCCACGATGATTTCACGGCCAATGGAAAACGAGGTCAAAAACCAAGCCAAAAATACGTTAAGTGCCAGCAAAGATCCCACACAGCGCCACTGAATGGCGTTTCTTTTCTTTGATAGCAGGACGCCGATGCCCAAGAACACCAGAACGCCAATTAAGTTTACCACTAAAAACATTGCAAAATCCCCTTTTATGATTTATTGCCTATAAGACACATGTCCTATTTTCACACAAATCAAGTATATTTGTCAATAAATTAGAATTCCGTAAATGCGTAAGGCATGAGTTCTTCCAGCGTGACTACCTTTACGTCACCTTTCAGATTGGCCATGATGATTTTCGGAATCTTAAACTCAACCATCACCTGACGGCAGGCACCGCAGGGTGAGCAGGGCCCCGGCGTATCAGCGATGAGGGCAATGGCTTCAAATTCCTGTTCCCCTTCGGACACAGCCTTAAAGATAGCCGTGCGTTCCGCACAGTTGGTGACGGGGAAGCTGGAATTTTCAATGTTGCAGCCGCCGTATACGTTGCCTTTTTTCGTCAGCACAGCTGCGCCGACCTTAAACTTGGAATACGGGCTGTAGGAAAATTCCCGGTATTTTTTGGCTGCTGCAATCAATTCTTTATCATCCACAGTAAAAACACTCCTTCAATACACAATTGTATGACAATTTATTGGGTCAATTTGACAGGTCATATTGACCTGTCAAATTGCAGCCTGACAATCTTAGTATTTTTCTACCTTATCTTTTTCCACACGCGCATAGACGAGGGGTTCTTTGGCCGGAGCAGTGCTGCCGATTACCACGGACTTGCGGTAGAGTTCCTCGGCGCCCTTGAAAGCAGCTTCCTTGGAAGTGTACATCGTTACCAGCACATCGCCCTTCTTGACGGCATCGCCGTATTTCTTGTGGAGCATGAGGCCTGCGGAGAAGTCGATATCGCTTTCCTTGGTTTCACGGCCTGCGCCTAAGATAACGGACATTTCACCGATGGCTTCGGCGTTCATCTTCGTGATGAAGCCGTCTGCGTCAGCCTTGATTTCAGCCTTGAAGGGAGCCTGAGCAAATTTGCTGTAGTCGCGGAGCACGCTGTCGTCGCCGCCCTGTGCCTTGACCATGGTGCAGAAGGTTTCAAAGGCCGAACCGTCTTCAATGGATTTTTCAGCCAGCTTACGGCATTCATCCAAATCGCCTTTGCCCACGAGATAGAGCATATTGGCAGCCAGTTGCAGGGAAACTTCCGTGAGGTCAGCCGGGCCATGGCCTTTCAGTACGTCCATGGATTCGGCTACTTCAATGCTGTTGCCGATGCCGAGACCCAGCGGCGTGTCCATGTCGGTAATCAGTGCTACCGTACGGCGGCCGGCACCTTCACCGATAGCCACCATGGTCTGAGCCAGTTTGATGGAATCGTCGAGCGTTTTCATGAAGGCACCGCTGCCCGTCTTAACATCGAGCAGAATGCAGTCGCTGCCTGCGGCCAGTTTCTTGCTCATGATGGAAGATGCAATCAGAGGAATGCAGTCAACCGTAGCCGTTACGTCACGGAGAGCGTAGAGTTTCTTATCAGCCGGAGCAAGGTTGCCGGACTGGCCGATAAGGCTGATACCGCACTTATTAACCGTATCAAAGAATTCCTTGCGGTCCA
>JAGAYB010000120.1 GCA_017940705.1 Selenomonas sp.
CTGGGCTTTGCCTATGTGACACTTGATTTGCAGGGCTACCGCATGGGCAGCCTCAATGAAGCGCTGAAAGGAAAATGACATGTCAAAGTCGAATCTCACCACGCTGTGCTACATCGAACAGGACGGCAAGTACCTGATGATGCACCGGGTGAAGAAGGAACATGATATCAATAAGGATAAATGGGTGGGCATCGGCGGCCACTTTGAGCCGGACGAAAGCCCGGAGGAATGCCTGCTCCGGGAAGCCCGGGAAGAAACAGGACTGACGCTCACGGATTACCGCCAGCGCGGCATTATCACCTTTATTTCCGACAAGTGGCAGACGGAATATATGTTTCTCTATACAGCCACAGGCTATGAGGGCGCGATAACCGACTGCAACGAAGGTGTGCTGGAATGGATAGACAAGGATAAAGTCTATGATTTGCCCTTATGGGAAGGAGATAAAATTTTCTTCCGGCTCATGGCGGAAGAGCGGCCGCACTTTTCACTGAAACTCCGCTATGAAGGAGAGGAACTGGTGGAGGCGGTGCTGGACGGCAGGGACATATTGTAAATACCTGCTGATAAGACGCCCGATGGGCGACAATATTTTTCCTTCACTTTGACGGCTTTGCCGTCAAACGTTGCGGAAAAACATTGTCACCCATCGGGCTGTTTGTTTATATGTTTCTACGTTCTTATTTTTGCCGGGATTATGCCGAGGCCGGAGAAGAGGGCGAAGCAGAGCAGGGCAATTTCCAGATTTTGCAGCAGGGTTTCTTTAGGTGCAAGGCCTGTCCATTGCAGTGATAGGATTAAATTCATCATGGCGACGCTGAGAACCTGCCCCATAAGGCGCGTGGTGCTGAGGAGGCTCGTGGCAAGGCCGTAGTGTTTTTTCTCTACGGAACTCATGATGGCGTTGTTGTTGGGGGCGGCAAACAGGGCAAAGCCTGTGCCGGTAATCAAAAGCATGGGAATGAGCAGATAGAGGGACAGGCTGTGAACCGTCAGCGCAAAACCGGCAAGGCCGATGGTTATAACCGCCATGCCCAGCGCCGCCAGCTTGGTGGGAGCGTATTTATCCGACAGCCTGCCCATGAGCGGTGACAAGGTCGCCATGATGATGGGCTGCGCCAACAGTATCAGGCCGGCACTGCGCGAAGTCAGCCCGAGGATGGACTGCAGGTACAGGGACAGCAGCAGGCTGGAGGCAAAAGTAGCGCAGTAGTTGAGCAGGGCCGCCAGACAGGACATGGAAAAAGGACGGTTGACGAACAGCAGGCTGACGGGCAGCAGAGGATTTTCCGTGTGCAGTTCAAAGCGGATGAATACACTAAAGAGCAACAGACCGCCAAGCAGCAGCCATGGAGCAGCCGGTTCACTGAGCAGCTGTGATAAGCCGTACACAATGAACAGAATGGCGCCGCCGTAAAGGAGGGCGCCTTTTCTGTCCCAAACGGGGCTGCTGTCTGCATACCATTCTTCCTGCAGGGTATGACGGGCGGTGAGGAACGCGATAGCGCCTAGGGCCGCCAGCAGGATGAAAATGCTATGCCAGCCGTAATAGTAATTGAGAAAACCGCCGACAGCCGGGCCTAAGGTGAGGCCGGTGTAAACCACAGCTACATTCCAGCCCATGGCCCAGCCCCGGCGCTCCTTGGGAATAACCAGCGTTAGAATGGACATGGAGGTGGCAAAGGTCATGGCTGAACCAATGCCCTGCGCTGCCCGGGCGGCAATCAGCCATGACAGATTGGGCGCAAAGACAGCCATAAAGGAAGTCAGGGCAAAAATCCCATTGCCCATGACAAAGAAGCGCCGCTTGCCATAGCGGTCAGCCAGCTTGCCGAAGGGCAGCAGCACCACGATGGCCGCCAGCAGAAAACTGCCCAGCACCCAGCCTAAAGCTGCCGGACTGGCACCGTATTCCGCACCCAAAGACGGCAGAGCAAGATTCAGGGCACTGCCGGTGAAAGGTGTGAGGAAGGATGTCAGCATGATAGTAAACAGGATTCTATGTTCCATGGCATTTGCTCCTTAAAGGACATTTTTTTTCAGTATACTGCCATAATTGACCGTTGACAAGAGAAACGGGCACAAGAAAAAAGCAGGAGATTTTATTTTTAAAATACTTGATAATAAAAAGATAAAGGGGTACTATAATTATTAAAGAAATATTAAAAGCTGGTTCAGAGAAGGAACGGAGATATCATGAGAACGACAAGGAAAGCAAGAAAAAGATTGGCAAGAAAAAAGAGTAATCATACCGGCCGGTACATTATGGTAGCACTTATGTCTACCGGGGGGGGGACATGTGGCTTGCTCGGATCTGGCATTGGCGCAGGAAACGACGATAAGTGATGATACGTATCAAGGTGATACTGTATACGGAAATAATGATGGCAGTACATATACTGCATATACTGATGTGGCGGTAAATAACACCATTACCATAACGCAGGACGGTATTGTTGATGAGGTATTTGGTGGGTTAAGTACAATATCGCAAGATGCTAGTGGCAACAGTGTAATAGTTAATGGTACAGTTATAGCTAATGTAACTGGCGGCCAAACTACCGGTGGAAATGCTGATTTAAACAGTGTTAATATTGCTGGTGTGGCAGGAGGCCAGGTATGGGGCGGCCTGTCGACTACAGGCAGTGCTAATCATAACACAATAACTATTACAGGATATGCTACAGGTGAAGTCTATGGCGGCAGGACAACAAGTGGAGATGCGGAGGAAAATGTAATTACACTTGATGGGGATGTAATAGAAACTAGTATTGCCGGGTATACAGAAAGCGGTAGTTCCCGTAATAATACGTATATACTTAATAGTGGTTCAGCCTCTTATGTAGCATCTGGGCGGTCTGATAGCGGAATAGCTGAAGACAACATTACTGAGGTCAACGACGGTGACCTAATCATGGCTGTTGGAGCTGACACAACAACAGGTGTAGCAAAAAACAACACTCTCACAATTAGGGGCGGAAATGTTCTGCTTGGAGCATACGGTGGTTTGGTTCAAAATACAGGAAATGGCAGTGCGGAAAATAATACCGTCAACATTTATGGTGGTACGATATCCACAGTTGCTGGAGGGACATCACTTTATGGTAATGTTACAGATAATGTTGTCAATCTATACAGTGTGAGCGATATAACAGACTCTATACAAGGTGGTAAGACAGATACAGGTATTTCCTCGGGCAATACTGTTAATCTCCTTGGCACCATCGGTGTTACTGGTACTGTGGATGGCGATACAATCCAGTCATTTAATGTTTATTCCCAAGACAATAGCGTGGGTGCGATAACTGGCAGTATTGATAACATGTACTTTTATCTGCCCGATGGAGTTAGTGCAGGAGACACTATGCTCACGATTACGGGTGCAGCCAGCTTGATCGGTACAAATATTGACTGGTCTGCAAGCACACAGCTTAATATGGAAGTTGGCCAGCAAATAACCCTTATACATGGTGAAAATGGCCTGACTACGGATGTTGCTACCACTTTGCCGGGGACTAAAAGCTACACGTATACGACAGGGATATCCAGCGATACCACATATACTTTTAGCACCAATTATAGTGGGGCAAATGATATAGTAATTACACTTGATAGCAAGAGTAGCACCCTCCAAGAGCGAACCAAATCCCTTACGGAAACCAGTACCGCTATGACAACGCTAATAAATGGCGGTTCAGACTTCTTGGCAGCGCATGGCATGGAGGAGGCAGAGGCGGTGGCTATAGACCCCGAAATTTCTGTTGTCTATGGCAGGCTGGTTCCCTTCGTTGCTCTGGGCGGCGGCTCGTTGGAGATTGACAGCGGTTCGTCCACGGACCTCAAGGCTTTCTATGCCAATCTGGGGCTGACCAAGGAAATCAAAAACCGTAACGGCAGTTTGTTTGTAGGCCCGATTTTAGAATATGGTCGTGGCAATTATGACAGCTATCTGGACAACGGCGTTCATGGCTGGGGCACCGGACACTATGTTGGTGCCGGTGGCTTTGCCCGTCAGCGGAATCATGACGGCTTATACTATGAAGGTGATTTGCGGTTCGGCCGGTTTAGTTCCGATTACAGGGGCGATTTGGCCTCCGGCCTTACTGCTGATTATGACCTTGGCGGCAGTTACATTGCCGGTCATTTGGGCCTGGGTAAAATCTACAAAGTTAATCCCACGGACACGGTTGACGCTTACATAAAATATTTCTACAGTCGTACCAGCGGTGACGAGGTAACTGTCCATAGCAATCTTAACAACGAGGTTTATAATTTCAACAGTGTGGACAGCCATCGCCTGCGTCTGGGCGCCAGATATTATCATGCGACAAATGCGCGTAGCAAGATTTACGCAGGTTTGGCCTATCAGTACGAATTTAATGGTGAGGCTAAAGCCACCCATGACGGCCTCTGCACACCGGCACCGTCGCTTAAAGGCAGCAGCTACATGGCAGAAATCGGCTGGCAGGTAAAGCCTGACAAGACCAATATGACTGCCGATGTGGGGCTGACTGGCTGGGCAGGCCAGCAAAAAGGTATAATGGGCCGGCTGAAACTAAGCTGGGCATTCTAACTGTCACAAATTAAAGAGGTGCTGTATAAGCGATTATGCTTATATGGCACCTCTTTTTATGTTTTACTATATTTGGTGGAGACGAAGTATACCAAACGGCATACACAGTTTAGGCGTAGTAAATAATAGGCTCCCTTTAATGCTGGCCCGAATAGGGTGAAAAGCCAATAATTATGGAGCGTATCTACTTGCTGATAAAAACTATGTAAAATACGGGATATATAGACACCGGAACTTTGTCTGCTGTATAATTAAGTAAAGAAAGGGCGAGTGATATGGCGTATAAAATCAAACCTTGGGAAGAATTGACAATTCAGGACGATTATATGTTCAAGCTGGTCATGAGTCGTAAGCGCATCTGCAAGAAGATGTTGGAGAAGATTCTTAAAATCAAAATTCACGATATAAAGTATCTGGAGGAAGAAAAGACCATAACGGCCACCTATCATAGCAAGGGTGTTCGTTTGGATGTCTATGTCGAAGATGAAAAG
>JAGAYB010000121.1 GCA_017940705.1 Selenomonas sp.
CCTGCAAGGCGAAATCGTAATACCCGGTGACAAATCCATTTCCCATCGCAGCGTCATGTTCTCTGCGCTGGGGGATACGCCGGTACGCATTAAGAATTTCCTGCACGCACAGGACTGTATGTCCACCGCAGCCTGCATGAAGGCTCTTGGTGCCCAGGTGGAGTTTATCAGCGATACGGAGCTTATCGTCACAGGTAACGGCCTGCATGGCCTCAAAGAACCGGCAACGATTCTGGATGCGGGCAATTCCGGCACAACCTTACGCCTTTTGATGGGGATTTTAGCCGCCCAGCCCTTCCTGTCCACCTTCACGGGGGATTCTTCCCTGCACAAACGCCCCATGGGACGAGTAATCAGGCCGTTGTCGCAGATGGGGGCACAGATTTATGGCCGCGAAAACAATGCCAAGCTGCCGATTACGGTAGTACCTGCCAAGAAAAAACTCACGGGTATGCACTATGACAGCCCTGTGGCCAGTGCACAGGTGAAATCGGCCATTTTGCTGGCTGGCATGTTTGCCGAAGGTGAAACAACAGTCAATGAACCGTTTGTATCGCGTGACCATACGGAACAAATGCTTTCAGCTTTTGGCGTGCAGCTGAAACGTGAAGGTACGGCCGTCACCATTCAGCCGGTCGAAAAATTCACCGCTCCGCAGGAAATCGAAGTTCCCGGCGATATCAGTTCTGCCGCTTACTGGCTTGTTGCCGGCAGTATCGTGCCCGGCAGCAAACTGCTCTTGAAGAACGTCGGTATTAATCCTACGCGTACAGGAATTCTCGATGTGCTAAAAGACATGGGCGCAAAGATTACCCTGCAGAACGAACGCACAAGCGGCGGGGAAGCCGCAGCGGATATGCTGGTGGAATACAGTGAGCTGCATGGTGTGTCCTTTGGTGCCGAAATCATGCCGCGCCTGATTGATGAAATCCCCATTATTGCCGTGGCGGCCCTTTGCGCCAAGGGGGATACCGTGATTACAGGCGCTGGCGAACTGCGAGTCAAGGAAACTGACCGCCTGATGGCCATTGCCAAGGAATTCAACAAACTCGCTCCCGGCGCAATTGAGGAAAAAGAGGACGGCTTGATTATCCACGGCAATGCGCAGCTAAAAGCAGCCACGGCTTTTTCCTATGACGACCACCGTATTGCCATGTCGCTGGCCATTTTGGGCACGGCAGGCAATGGCGTAGAGATTGAAAATCCCGCATGCGTCAATATATCCTATCCCGAATTTTATCAGACTTTGGAGGAAGTACAGAAATGAAAAATTTAGTAGTCGCAATTGATGGACCTGCCGGAGCAGGCAAGAGCACCGTATCGCAGCTAGCTGCCAAGAAACTTGGTTACACCTATATCGACACGGGTGCCATGTACCGCGCGGTAGCCTGGAAAACGCTCCAGCAGCATAAAGAAGTTACGGATGAACTGATTCTGGACGTGGTTAAGGATATCGACGTTGACCTGCAGTATAAGGATGGCAAGACCACGGTTGCTGTAGACGGCACCGATGTGACGGGCGAAATTCGCACACCGGAAGTCAGTGCCATTGTGTCGCAGGTAGCTGCCCTTGGCCCTGTCCGCGAAAAGATGGTTGACCTGCAGCGCAAGATGGGTGAGCGGGGCAGCGTGCTCATGGATGGCCGCGATATCGCCACCAATGTTCTGCCTAATGCAGATGTCAAGATTTTCCTGACGGCCTCCATTGAGGAACGTGCCCGCCGCCGTCACAAGGAACTCACGGAAAAGGGCTACGAGATTGATATGGAACAGATGAAAGCCGATATCGCCGCCCGCGATAAGGCCGACAGCGAACGGGAAATCTCGCCGCTGGTACAGGCTAAAGATGCTACGCTTCTCGATACCACGGGTCTGTCCATTGATGAAGTAGTTGACCGTATCCTCGCTATGTGTCAGTGAGGTGCGCCATGTTATATAGTCTATTGCAGCTTGTTTTCAGCATTTTCTTCAAAATCTTCTTTCGTGCCGAAATCTACGGACGGGAAAATATGCCTAAAGACGGTGCCGTAATTCTGGCCGCCAACCACATGAGCAACTGGGACCCTCCTTTTGTGGCTACCTTCCTGCATCGTCCGGTCAGCTATATGGCCAAGATTGAACTCTTTAAGAACCCCATCTTTGGCCGGGCAATCACCGCCTGCCATGCTTTCCCCGTAAAGCGTGGTGCCGCCGATAGAGGGGCTATCAAAGCGGCCTTGCAGGTACTCAAAGAAGGGCGCTGTCTGGGGCTGTTCCCCGAAGGAACCCGCAGCCGTACCGGCAAAATGGGCAAGGCGGAAGCCGGCGTGGGACTGATCGCTGCCATGAGTGGTGCGCCTATCGTGCCTGCCGCGATTATCGGCACGGATAAGATTTTTGCCAACGGCGGACATTTCCCAAAGCTCAAGGTTATCTATGGTGAGCCCATGCAGTTCACCGGCGACCATAAGGATAAAGAGGCTCTGGCGGAATTTTCCCAGCAGGTAATGGATAAGATTGCCGCCATCAAGGCTGAATATCAAGGTTAAACAAATGAGGTGATATGGATGATTTTACAGGCAGTAGTAACGAAGTACATTCCCACCAATGCATATTTCTATATTGACGATACGACTAA
>JAGAYB010000122.1 GCA_017940705.1 Selenomonas sp.
CTCCGCTACCAAATCCAAAATTTCCGAACCAATGACGGTATGCTGCTGAATTTTATCATACTCATCGTCCGTAAGACGGGAAGTCTTATTTATAATAGCTTCCGGGACGCCGATTTTGCCAATGTCATGCAGCAGCCCCATAAAGTAGATGCGGCGCTGTTCTTCCTCCAGCCACCCGAGCTTAAAGGCAATATGACGGGCATAGCGGGCCACACGCTGCGAATGGCCACGGGTGTAGGCGTCCTTGGCATCAATGGTCTTCGCCAGAGCCATGACTGTTTCCTCGAACAGCCGTTCACTGGCAGCCAGACGGTCTTCAGCCAGCTTGGTCTGACGATGCACCTCTTCTTTGAGATTACGGTGCAGATATTCCAGCTCAAGAACCTGTTCAACTTTCTTTACCACAATAATCGGCACAAAGGGCTTGCGGATGATATCGAACCCTCCAGCCATAGCCACTGCGGCCTCCATTTTCTGACTGAGGTCATTAGTCAGCATGATGACAGGCATATCCTTATAGCGTATGTCACCATGTACTTTACGCATTACCTCAAAACCATCGGTGTCGGGAAGCTTGTCTGCCAGCAGGAGCAAGTCAACATGATGCTCGTTTATATAGGACAGCGCCTCACTGCCGAAGGAGACTTCGATAAATTGCACACGTGGCTCCAATATTTGTTTCAATCTTAGGCGGTCAATTTCGTTGCCATCCGCAACCAGCACTATCGTCTGACGCATTTGAGATATTTGCATACAATTATTCGTCCTTGCTAATTAAACTAAATACCTTCTATATTTTGCCCTCTTCAGAAGAAAAAATCAAGCCCCGGCAAAAAAAACAAACCTCACCCAAGCTGCCCGAACATTTGGATGAGGTTTTAAGCCCTATAGTCAATTAAGATTTTCGATGTATTTTTTCAAGTCTTCTGCTGCTTTTGTAACCCGGGACAGATTAGCTGTGATTTCTTCGGTTGATGCTGCCTGCTCTTCACTGATAGAGCCGGTCGTTTCAATGGTCTTGGAGATTCCTTCAACGGCCTTATTCATTTCGTTCAGCGTGGACTGAATCTTTTCCGTAGCTTCACGGGACTGCTCAGCCAGCTTGCGTACCTCTTCAGCAACAACAGCAAAGCCGCGGCCCTGCTCACCGGCACGGGCTGCCTCAATAGCGGCATTCAGACCCAGCAGGTTTGTCTGACCGGCAATGTTCGTGATAAAATCAATAACCTTGATTGTATCAGCATTCTTTTCCTGCAGGAGCTTGGCCTGCTCCACCGACTCCTGCCCGGCCTTAGCCAGTGCCATAGCGCTCTTGGCCACCTGCTCTACAGCCTCGTAAACCGTCTGGGTAGACGTCGCAATCTCTTCGATTGCCGAAGTCAGCTGCGTATTGATTTCGTCCCTGCTCTTGATATCCTCTGCCATTTATATTCCTCCCCATCTTAAAATACAACCATAGCGGATATTGATTTTCCTTGTAATGTCTTGCTCTTTTCTAATTCCACATTCATACTTAAAAACCTTCTTTTATCGAAAAAATTTTTCCACTAATCTGCAAAAGGATTATCATTTACTAAAGACGAATACATATATATATTCCGTGAGATTCTACATGACAAGGAAGGAATGGGCTTATGGAAAATGGGATAACAATACATTTAGGCCGGGAAACAGCCGAAAAACAAGCCGCCCTGCTGGACAGGGGAGCGTCCGCAGGGATAAAACGCCTGCTGCTCACTCACAGCAGGCAGACCTGCGCCAGCGAGGATATCAGAACCCTGCTCTGTCCGCTTTTGCATCAGGCCAAGGCTCTCGGCGTGGAAACTATTTTAGATGTCACGCCTGCACTCTTGGCCAATCTGGGGCTGCCGGAACTTATGCCCTCCGCCTTTCGCATGTTAGGCATTCAGGGATTGCGCCTCAGCGATGATTTTGAAATTCAGGATGTCATAAATTTTTCCCGCCATCAGCAGGGGCTGCGCCTGTTCCTCAATGCCTCTACCATGACCAGCAGCAGGCTGCGTCAGCTTTTGGACGGTCATATAAATCTCAGTCAGGCAGAAGCTCTCCACAGCTTTTATCCCCGTACTGGCACAGGACTGAGCGAAGAATTTCTCGTGCGAAAAAATATACTTATCCATCGTACCGGCATGCGTATTGGTGCCTTTGTCACGGCACAGCCGGCAAGTGATGAAGAAAATTACGCCACCGTTACGCTGGAAGAACATCGGCAGGAGGAAGCCGATGTATCAGCCCGTCATTTGGTGGCGCTGGGCATAGATTATGTCTTTCTGGGCGGCAATGACCCCCAGCCCAAAGATTTGGAAGCCATTGGCCAGCTGCGTGAAAGTCAGGTCACCATGCGCGCCCAATGGCTGACACGCAATGTCTTTTTGCGCGATTTGCTCGATAACACCTTTACGGCACGCTCGGATGAAGCCCGTGATGCTATCCGCGCCAAAGAGGGACAGGAACTTTTGGCCGCCACACAGGGCATTGTAGCGCCGGACAATCATACCGTCCGTCCCATCGGCGCCATCACCATTGACAACCTCACCGCCGGTGATTTCATGGGTGAAATTCAGCTCATCCGTCACCCTCAGGCAGCTGACAGCCATGTCAATGTTGCCGCCATGGTCGATGAAGCCGAAGTCAATCTCCTGCAATACATCACCCCGGGACGAAAATTTTCCTTCCTTTTCCATGAATAATTGCTCTGCCTATGTGGTATAATATCCTTACGGAATATATTATGGAGGCTTACATGGAAACAAATACTACAGCTGAGTTATGCGACATTCATCATACACATCCTGAAAAATTAAAGAACTGCGCTCTGCATACTCTGGACGATGAAACCAGCCTGAATCTGGCTGACCTGTTTAAGATACTGGGCGATAAGACCAGGATAAAGCTCCTTTCCCTGCTGGTGGCAGAAGAAGAGCTATGCGTCTGCGATATCGCCGAATCCCTGAACATGGGACAGTCCGCTATCTCCCATCAGCTCCGGGTACTGCGTGCCGCCAGACTCGTAAAATTCCGCAAGTCCGGCAAAGAGGCCTTTTACTCTCTGGATGATGACCACGTGGTAAAACTCATGCGTCAGGGCTTGGAACATGTACAGGAAAAATGATTTTCAGCGATATGATTTAAGAAAGGATTATCCGCATGAATAACCGGCTAAAAAAGATAGGGCTTTCGGTAACAAGTGCCCTGCTGATTAGCAGCACCGCTGCTCTGGCTTCACCAACACTACAGACTGGCTCCCATGGCCATGATGTCCTGCTCCTGCAAAAGAAACTGCAATCTGTCGGCTATACCATTTCCTCAGTTGACGGCATTTATGGCTTGGAAACAGAACGTGCGGTAGCCGAATTTCAGCGCGATAACAAAATACGTATAACGGGAATTGTCAACAACGCCACCTGGCGCGCTCTCAAAAAAGCCAAGAAAGTGGAATGGGGAAGCAATGTACCAAAGCCATCCCCCAAGCCCAGCACCGGAGTATTAAACAGCCGCGGCCCTCTTGCCCCCAACAACCAGCCAATTTTGGCAAAAAACAAGGTCAACGCCCTGCTGAAAACAGCTAAGTCCTATATCGGCGTGCCCTATCAGTTCGGCGGCGCTACCCCCAAAGCCTTTGACTGCTCAGGCTACCTGCAATATGTCTTTGCCCAAAACGGCATTAACATTCCACGCACCGCCGATGAACAGTATAAACTGGGACTGCGAACCAAGAGCAGCAAGCAGCTTGTCCCCGGAGATTTGGTCTTCTTCACTACCTACGAAGCAGGTGCCTCCCATTGCGGCATCTATCTGGGCAACAACGAGTTTATCCACGCCAGCTCCAGTAAGGGCGTCCGGGTCGATACCCTGAAGGACTCCTACTGGGCACCGAGATATTTAGGCGGCAAACATATCGTGAAATAA
>JAGAYB010000123.1 GCA_017940705.1 Selenomonas sp.
AACCAATCCACGTATAACAGAGTGGCAATGCCGGAAACTATGTTATCTAAAGTCTTTTCAAAATGCCTTTTGGCAAAGTAAAAAATTGGTGCTTGACAAAAGTCACTACATAACAGTGTAGTGAGAAAAAGTATTCCCACCTCCGCCAAGCTGAGCTGTAACAAATTGTATTTAAGCACACATTGGCAAACTGCAATTTACATAAAAACTCCGTTGCCGCAAATAATCAAGCGGCAACGGAGTTTTTATGCAAATGTTTACTGTAGTGTTATAACGCAGTTTTTTCTGTCTTAATTGATTGAAGGGGGATTATTTTTCAAATGCGGCAACCAGTTTTTCCTTAGGCTTCTTGTCGTTTTTTAAGGTGAATACGCTGATAAGCGTGATGATTAAAACGCTGGCAGCCAGGAACATATACGTGCTCTGGAAGCCCATGGAAGCGTACATGCCGCCGGCGATGGAGGAGAAGATAACCACGGAACCCTGCTTGGCAAGGTTAAAGCCGAGCAGATAAACAGTCGCAGACAGCCGGACATCGAAAACGGAGGCGATGTACTTCATGACCGATACCAGCATAAGGGGCATTTCAAAAGCAGCAATCAGACGGAAAATTGACAAAGCTACAGGAGTGGTGAATACGGCACTGCCGGCAATGCGGACAAAGGTCAGGAGACCAAAGAGGAGCAGGCCGCGTTTGGCACCGATTTTGTTGACCAGAGCCGGTGCAAAGACCATCAGCACAGCCTCCAAGGCCGTCTGCGTAGCACATAACTTACTGAAGGTATCAATACCGGCTTCCTTGGTAGCAAAGAAGGTTACATAGTAGTTGGGGAATTGCTGGTCGAAAACATCATAGATAGAGGCTGTACCGACGATAATGAGGGCAAAGGCCCAGAAACTCTTCATTTTGAGGATTTGCAGGACATCTTTCTTGTTGATGCCGGCAGCAGCTTTTTGTTCCTGAACTTCGGTTTCGCTGCCGTCAGTCCGTACACGCGCCAGATAGAGGAGGACGCATAGCAGGACGGCAGAACCGCTGCCAAACCAGAAGATGCTGTCAGGATTGTTTACATAGAGCAGGCCGCCGATGAAGGTAGCCGTAGCACCGGCAATGGAACCAAAGAGCCGTACATGACCGTATTCAAAACCGTTTTTGCGGCTTACCTTTTCAATATAGGATTCAACCACGCCGACGCCGCCGAAAAAGCACAGGCTCAGGTAGCCGCTGCCCAGAAGAGCTCCGGCGTAGACATTGAAGGCCAGCAGTTCCTGAAACAGGTAGCTGAAGAAGGGCCCCATGAACAACAGGGCAATCGCGATGACGGCAAAAAGATTCTTGCGGAACCGCAGTTTGTCCTGAATAACGCCGAAGAAGGGGTGATAGCACAAGGCGATAAGGCTCATGGCCGAGAACACAAAGCCTGATTCGGCTTCGTTAAGTCCGGCAATATCCTTTAACCACAGGGGGAGAAAAGCCAGTACAATGGCCCAAATCATAAAGTAGAAGTAGAAAAGACCACCGTAGTTGAGGAAATCACGATTGAATATCTTAGACATGGCAGGCAGCTCCTTCCTGTTCCGTCATAAATCTCGTTTCAACAATGGGTTCACCGAAGTCCGGCAAGCCGTCGGCCCGCCAGTGTATGGCCTGTACTCTGGTATGACGGTTGGGGTCATAAAGAGGGTCGCCTTCGATTTCATTATAATCGCGGGCATGGTAAACAAGCAAATCCGTTTTTCCATCCTCGGAAACGGTAAAGGAATTGTGTCCCGGCCCGAAAATATGATGCTTATAGGAAGTGCCGAACACCGGTACAGGGCTCTTATGCCATGAGGAGGGATTGAGCAGGTCGGCATTTTCATCAGCCGTGAGCAAACCAAGACAATAATTTTCATCTGTAGCACTGGCAGAATAAGTGAGGAAAATTTTGCCGTTTTTCTTGATGACGCCGGGACCTTCGTTTACCCAGAAGATACGCGTCTCCCAATCGTATTCCGGCTGGGTCAGCAGCGTAGTGCGTCCGGTCAGCGTCCAGGGATTTTCCATAGCGGAAATGTAGAGATTGGAGTGAGATTTTTCGTTTAACTGCTTGTCTTCCTGTGCCCAGATATAGTAGAGTTTATCACGGTGTTCGAGCACAGTCGCGTCCAAGGAAAAAGATTCCCAGCCGGTTTTCAGCTGTCCCTTTTCTTCCCAGTTCGGCGTGAGCGGATTGGCGTTGGCATTTTCGATTACATACATACGGTGGTTGAAGGTATCGCCGGTGACTTTATCATTGGGAGCTGCGGCAAAATAAATGTACCATTTGCCACGCAGGTAGTGGATTTCCGGTGCCCAGATGAGGCTGCTCATTTCCCCTTCTGCATGGTGTACCCAGGCTACGAATGGTTCCGCGTCTTCAAGTCCGGCCAGCTGTTTGGAACGGCGGATTTCGATGCGGTCGTACTCTGGTACAGAAGCGGTGAAATAGTAATACCCATCAGTATGCTTGTAGATAAATGGGTCGGCACGCTGGAATACCAGAGGATTGGGGTAGTTCTTTGCCATAATAAGCATCTCCTTTTAGTTAAGATAATACTTAATTAGATTGAATAATAAAGAAAAAACTTATCTTTGTCCTTAATATAACCTATTGATTTCGGTTTGTCAATGGTTTTATCTTAATTCATACCAAAAGTTTCGCGTTTTTATTTAAAATCTGCCATACTGGATAGTTTTTGCTGATTTTGCTATACTGATTAAGAAGCTGCTTAATTAGTAAGAGGTGCGATTATGCGTGAATTATTTACCCGTGAGGATTTGGCCAGTTTTGCCAAGGCCATAAATTCGGAACTGCGTGTGGATATCCTGCAATATGTAGCCAGTCATCCCGGTGTCGGCCTGATGGAGCTGGCGGAATATTTTCAGGTGAGCCGGGCGGCTGTTACCCAGAATGTGAAAATATTGACAGAGGCATCTTTGCTGGAAATGGGTGACAGCAAAGAAAAGAGCAATGCAAGGAAGGGCTGCTATCTGGCGGAGGAAAGTTTTTTGCTGAATTTCCATCGTCATTTTCTTACGCAGAAGATATATGCCACGGAGATTCCTATTGGGCAGTATAGTGACTGCGACATTAGTCCTACCTGCGGACTGGCAACTCCTGAGGAACTTATCGGCAGAGAAGACGAGCCGGTATACTTTGATGACCCGCGGCGTTTTGAGGCGGCTATTCTTTGGTTCAGCACCGGGTTTGTGGAATATCGGCTGCCTAATTATCTACAGCAGGGGCAGGTGCCAAGGGAACTGCAGTTTTCCTTTGAGGTTTCCTCGGAGGCGCCGGGGGTGGCAGAAAACTGGCCCAGTGATTTATTCTTTTCCCTTAATGGGCAGAAACTGGGCGTGTGGACAAGTCCGGGGGATTACGGCAGTGTGCGCGGGCGGTTTACGCCGGACTGGTGGCAGCCGAACTGGAATCAGTACGGCCTGTTGAAACTGCTGAGCGTCAATGAGCAGGGGACATTTATGGATGGGCGCATGATTTCGCCGCAGACCATTGACAGCCTGCAAATCAAGGCCGGCTCTGAGCTTAAGTTTAGGATTGCCGCCCCGGCGGAGGCCGATAATGCCGGCGGCTGTACAATTTTTGGCCGGCAGTTTGGCAATTACAATCAGGGGCTGAAATTCAGCATTATCTATACTGATTCCTGATGATATTATGAATACATAAAAGGAGCATGAAGCGGCGGACTGCTTCATGCTCCTTTTTATGGATGGAATAGATGGAAATAGTCATTCATCGACATTTTCCAGAATGCGGATTTCGTTGCGCATGATGTATTTTTCGCGTTCGGGTTTGATGCCGTTCACCAGATATTCAAAGACCACCTGCATGGCGCGGCGTCCCTGCTGGCGTGGATGCTGGTAAATGGCGGCCTGGATGAGGCGGCTGTGCATCATCCTTACCGTTGAAGGAATTGTATCAAAGACAACCATGATGACATCGCGCCGGTTCTGGGCGACCACGGCGCGGGCGGCACCATAGGCGCCGGAGGAAATGACGAATAAGGCATTGGTTTCAGGATGCTCTGACAGCAGCTGCCGGGTTTCTTCATAGGAAATGATGTCATCATCGTTGTTTTCGCGAACTCCCATCAGCTGAAAGCCGTCAGTTTTTTCAAGTACCTCCAGAAAACCTTTGAGGCGCTCGCGGTGCCCCTGCATGCTTTTGGAACCCATCAGCACACCGGCATGAATGCCCGGGGGGGCAATCATTTTCAGTAGGGCGCCGGCGGTACGGCCGCCTTGCAGGTAATCGCTGCCAACGTAACAATGACGGCGGCAGTTGTCCACATCGTTGTTGATGGTGACGACAAATACGCCGTCAGCCACCAGCTGGTCGAGCCTGCGAATAATGCGCTGGTCATTTACCGGATTTATTATGAGGGCATTGACTTTCTGAGCCAGCTCGTCGATAATGCTGCATTGTTCATCAACATTGAAGCCGCGCATGCTGCGCCAGAGGACTTTCAGGCCGTAGTTTTCGTATTTGAGGGCGGCTTTGCGCATCGGCAGCAGCACGTCCTCGAAGAAGGGGACACCGTCAGAGGCGATGAGTACGCCGACGATGTGTTTCTTCTTTCTGGCGGCCAGTGCCTTGCCAGCCGGGTTGGGCTGATAATTCAGCTGCCTGGCGGTACTCAGTATCAACTGGCGCTTTTCGGGTTTCACATTGCCGCGATTATTGAGGACGCGGTCTACGGTTCCCCGGGAAACACCGCAGAGCTCGGCGATTTGTTTTATAGTAACCATAAATGTCACCTCCTATCATATATAATACATAATTATAAATCGTCAGTCCACAAAAGGCTGACTTACTATTTCGTCATGGGGCAATATCAATCCTGCTCGAGCACAGCAGAAAAAATTTTTTTATCACAGTATAAATAAAAATTTCCTATGTACAAAGGTGCTGCGGATGTCGGGGAGCATTATAGATATTGGCTGTATAGTGTTCGGGCACATAATAAAGAACAGGATGAAAATACATTCAAACAAAAATAAAGAATAAAAATATATTGACAATTTCGGCAAGAAAGTGTATTGTAGTAGCAAGAGGATAAAATGGCTTTGGAACAAGGATGCAGAGGGTTACAGCCGATAAGAGCAGGATGCGATTATGCTGATTATTTTTTTACCGTTTTCCGTGCCCGAGAACAGAAACACGGAAAATGGTGCGGCTGACGACCAAGGGGAAACCACTCCTGAAGAAGCGAGGTGGACAGAGAGGAGAGCCGGTTTCTGACAAAGCCTGAAAAAATTGTACTGATTGGCAGTGCTAATGGCAAAGGAGACGAAAACATGAAAAAGATCATTGCGTTACTTTTGGCAGCAGTTATGATGTTCGTTGTTGCCGGCTGTGGCGGCAGCCAGTCCGCCAGCAACGAAAGCAAGTCAGGTTCCGGCGGCAAGCAGATAACGATGGGTTTCTCACAAATCGGAGCGGAGTCCGAATGGAGAACGGCCAACACAGAATCCATAAAGCAGGCTGCAAAAGATGCAGGTATCAATCTGCAGTTCTCTGATGCACAGCAGAAACAGGAGAACCAGATTAAGGCAATCCGTTCCTTCATTGCACAGGGCGTTGATATCATTGCATTTGTGCCTATCGTTGAAACCGGCTGGGACACTGTTCTCAAAGAAGCAAAAGATGCAAAGATTCCTGTAATCGTTGTTGACCGTGATGTTAAGCTCAGCGATGATTCCCTCTATGTGGCGAAAATCGGTACGGATTCCGTAAAAGAAGGCAACAATGTCTTCAAATGGATTGATGAGTACATGACGAAGCAGAACAAGACTCCGCGTGATGGCGGCAGCCAGTTCAATGTCGTAGTTCTGGAAGGTACTGTAGGTTCTTCCGTAGCAATCCGTCGTCAGGAAGGCTTCAAGGATGCTCTGGCTAAATCCGCTAATGCCGGCAAGTACAATATCCTTGCTTCCCAGACCGGTGAGTTTACCCGTCAGAAAGGCCAGGAAGTTATGGAATCCTTCCTCAAATCCTATGGCCCGAAAATCGACATTCTCTTCGCACATAATGATGATATGGCCCTCGGTGCTATTCAGGCAATCGAAAAAGCCGGCCTGAAACCGGGCAAGGATATCACAATCATTTCCATTGATGGTGTAAAAGGTATGTTCCAGGCCATGATTGATGGCAAAGCAAACTGCACAGTTGAATGCAACCCCCTGCAGGGACCGCTGCTCATGGAAACGGCTAAAAAGATTCTCGCTGGCGAGAAAGTAGAAAAACTCGTTTATGTAGACGAGGGCGTATTCCCGGCAGATGTAGCAGAAAAGACCCTTCCGGAGCGTAAATATTAAATTCCGGTTCTATCTATCAAAAGATGCAGCTTAGGATAAAATAGCCGCGCCCGTAAGTCGTATGAGTTCGGACGCGGCTGTTTTTATATCAAAATGCAGGCTCGTAATTATTTATACATTTATTTTATTTTGTGAGAGCATTAGATATCCGTGTTAGGAGTGAAGATTATGGCACAAGCTCTATTGGAAATGCGGTATATAGATAAGGTATTCCCGGGGGTAAGGGCATTATCAAATGTCAATTTCACGCTTCACGCCGGGGAAATCCACTCCCTGATGGGGGAGAACGGAGCAGGGAAGTCAACGCTGGTCAAGGTGCTTACGGGCGTATACCAGCGCGATGGCGGCACGATTCTCATGAACGGCAAGGCCATTTCGCCCAAGACGCCGAAAGAAGCGCAGGAATGCGGTATTTCGACGGTGTATCAGGAAGTCAATCTCTGTTCAAACCTGACGGTGGCAGAGAATATCTTCATCGGACGTGAGCCGAAAAAACATGGCTTTATCGACTGGAAAACCATCAACCGCCGTTCGGAGGAACTGCTGGCGAAACTGGATGTCCGCATTGATGTGACAAAGACCCTCGACAACTACTCAGTTGCCTTGCAGCAGATGATTGCCATTGCCCGGGCGATCGATGTCGATGCCAAAATCCTGATTCTTGATGAACCGACTTCTTCATTAAATGAGGAGGAAACGGCACACCTGTTCAAGATAATGCGTCAGCTGCAGAAACAGGGAATGGGCATTGTCTTTATCTCCCATTTCCTCGACCAGATATATGAGATTTGTGACCATATTACGGTGCTGCGCAATGGTGAGCTGGTCGGCTCCTATGAGGTGGCCAAACTGCCGCGGCTGGAACTCATTGCCAAGATGGTGGGCAAGGAACTCAGTGATGTCAAGGATATGGATAAATTCGCGGAAAAGAGCACGCCGTCTCAGGAAGTATTCCTCGATGCCAAGAAAATCGGCGCGGTTGGCAAGCTGCGTGAGGTGGATGTGACGATTCATAAGGGCGAAGTTATCGGTTTTGC
>JAGAYB010000124.1 GCA_017940705.1 Selenomonas sp.
CCTGCTGGCCATCGGCGAAAAGACTTTTGAGCATCTCCGGGATTACCGCCTGCTCCGTTCCTTTGCCGGTTCCCGTCCCCTCTACATGCCCCCCGGAGGCGCTTCCGGCCGTGGCGCGTCCCGTGGCTTTGCCATCGTGGACCACGAAGAGGAAGGGCTCAAGGGAATGTTCACCATCGTGGGCGGCAAGTTTACGACATACAGGCTCATGGCGGAAAAGATGGCTGACAGGGTGTGCGCTAAGCTGGGCAATACGGAAAAATGCCGTACTGCCGAAGAACCGCTCGTGCCGGAAGTCAGCGAAGCGGACAAAAAGGCCGCCAGAAAGTTCTTCCCGGCCTATGGTACGAATCTGGCCGCAACCCGTCTGGGGCCGGAACGCTTTGCCCAGGTGGTAAAACGGCTGGAGGCCGCCCCGGAAAAACGGGAACTGGTCTGCGAATGTGAAAACGTAACTCTGGCTGAGTTTGAAGAAATTGCGCAGGAAGAAACCTGCTATCAGATAAATGATATTCGCCGGCGTACCCGTGTGGGCATGGGGACCTGTCAGGGCAATTTCTGTGCCCTGCGCAGCGCAGGCCTGTTTGCCAAGTACGGCAAGCATGAGGGCGCGGCCAAGACACTGACGCGCATGAAGGAATTTTTGCAGGGCCGCTGGAAGGGGATTCGCCCCGTACTGGTGGGCAGAACCCTGCGTGAGACGGAAATGACACGGGCGCTTTATGAACTGTCCTTTCATGTGAATGGAGGCAAAAAGGAATGAAACATGCGGATACAATCGTGATTGGCAGCGGTTTTGCCGGCCTGATGGCGGCACTGGTCAGCGCCAATCAGCGGAAAAAGGTAATGCTCCTCACAGCAGGGGCAGGTTCTCTTTCCTTAAACAGCGGTGTCGTTGACGTACTGGGCTATGACGAAAACCATAACTATGTGGAATGTCCCCGGGAGGCTATCGGGGCGCTGCCACAGGAACATCCATACAGAAAAATCGGTTTGGAGACGGTGGAAAAAGCCGTGGAGTTCTTTCTGGACTTCACCCGTGATTACGGTTTTCCGTACCGCGGCTCCCTTGACCACCAGCTGCTCGTACCGACGGCTGTCGGCACTTTGAAGCCCACCTGCCTGGCACCGCGCTGCCTGGACGGTACCAGCCTCCACGGTGAGGAACAGATTGTCATTGTGGGGATTAAGGGGCTCAAAGACTTCTACGGCAATATCCTGCAGGAAAACCTGCAGCTTTCCTTAGAGGGCAAGACGGAGTTCCCCGTGGTCGAGGTGGAGACGCCGCTTTTGGGCGGCCGCGATATTACCACCATTGACGTGGCGCGCTGGCTGGATACGGAGGAAGGCCGAAAATCCTTTGCTCAGCAGTTAAAGCCCCATGTCAAATCCGACAGCACGGTGTTCCTCGTGCCGCAGATTCTGGGCACCAAGGGGCAGGAATGCGCCGCAGCCCTCCATGAAATGCTGGGAGCAGAGCTTTTGGAAACCACCTGCCTGCCGCCCTCAGTAAATGGCCTGCGCCTGCAGAAAATGCTCAAACAGGCCTTGAAGGACTTGGATGTGGAAATTGTGGAAAATACCAAAGTCCTGCGGGCAGTGAGCGATGGCAAGAAGGTTACCGGCGTGGTAGCCGAGGCTTCTGTCCGGGAAAAGACCTATTATGCAGATAAGTTCATTCTGGCTACCGGCGGTCTCTATAGCGGCGGCATTACGGTACGGGAATTTGAAAAGCCCAGGGAAATGGTCTTTGACCTGCCTGTATACATTGAATCCGGCGAAGAAAACTGGAGCAATGAAGAACTGTTCAGCGATAAGGCGCAGGGCTTTGCCAAGACCGGTGTGCGCACGGATGCGTCTTTGCGTCCGATAGATGCTGACAATCAGCTCGTCTATGAGAATGTATATGTGGTGGGCAGAAACTTAGGTGGCTACGATTTCTGCTTTGAACATTCCGGCAACGGTGTGGCGCTGGCATCGGCCTATAAAGCCGCAACGATGTGAGGAAGGGAGAGTAGACGATGAGCGAAGTTACAAAAAAAATAGAAGAGATGGAATCGGCGCTATCCACAGCTGACCATTGCCTGTCCTGTACATCCTGTATGTCCAGCTGCCCTGTGATGGAAGCAGAAAAGAAATATCTGGGCCCGAAACTGGTCGGCCCTGCGCATAGCCGCATGAAATTTTCGCAAGAGGATATTGAAGAATCGCTGGATTTCTGCTCCAACTGCAAGAGCTGTGACAGAGCCTGCCCGTCCGGGGTGGCTGTATCCACGCTGAATATGCTCCAGCGGGCAAAATACTATGAGACACATCCCCATTCCCAGCGTGATGATATGCTGGCGCATGGCGAGCGTATGGCAAAACTCGTCCGTGCCCTGCCGTTTGGCGCGAGCCTTGCCAATCTGGGCATGAGCATCGGCAAGGCCTTGGGCGTGTTCGGCGCAATGGGCATGGCCGGTGAGCGCAGTATGCCGGCTTACGCCTCGGAAAGTTTTTTGCAGCTCTTTAAGGGGATAAAACAGCCCCGGAGTGATAAAAAGGTCGTATTCTTCCCGGGCTGCTTCATCAATGACAACGAACCTCAGGTGGGGGTGGCCTTTATAAAGGTCATGAACGCCAACGGCTATGAGGTTCTCGTGGATGAGAAGTTCAACTGCTGCGGTTCGCCAATGGTGGTTACGGGGTACTTGGATGAAGCCCATGAACATGCGGACAACAACGTGAGCCGCATTCTGGAGTGGAAGAAAAAGGGCATTCCCGTGATTGCCTGCTGCACCAGCTGCTCTTTGATGCTGAAACAGGAGTACCATGAACTCTTTGATGAAGAGAAGATGCACGAAGCCGGGCAGAATGTCTATGATGCCTTTGAATTTTTGGAGATTCTCGCCGAAAAGGGCGAGCTTAATACAAACTTCCAGCAGGTCGGGGAAAAACTCATGTATCACGTTCCCTGCCATCTGAAAAGTCAGGGGTTCGGCGTTCCTGCTGCCAAGATTCTGGCTCGCGTTCCCGGCGTCACCGTGGAACAGGCCGATGCCGGCTGCTGCGGCATGAGCGGCAACTACGGCTTCAAGGGAGATAAATACGAAATCTCCATGAAGATTGGGGAAAAGCTCTTTAACCGCATTAAGGAATCCGCAAGTGACGAAGTCATCTGCGACTGCGGCACCTGCCGTCTACAGATTCAACATGGTACGCAGGCCAAAACCTGCCATCCCGTTGAGATATTAGCTAAGGCTTACGGGAAATGATAAACAGGGGTGCAGGCTGCTCCACAGGGAAAAGCCTGCATCACCTGATATCAAAACCGTAGTTCAGGAAGGAGGATTTTCGATGATTCGGAGAATTGTACTCATCTGTTCCGCCGGTGTGTCCACCAATATGCTGGTGCGCCGCATGGAGCATGAGGCAGCAAGGCTGGGGTATCCCTGCTCGGTGACTTTCTATCCCATTCAGGAAGTCAAGGAGGCAGCCCAGTTCGCTGATGTCATGCTGCTGGCTCCGCAGTCCGCTTTTGAGCTGCCGGAGATTCAGGTCAAGTATCCCAATGTCAAATCAGCAGTCATTCCCAAGGATTTGTATGCCAGCATTGACTCGGTAAAAATCCTGGATTTGGCACAGAAGATTGCCGGGGACTACTAAGAATTTTCTAAATCTTAGTGTTTGTCTTAATTGATTTCACAAGAAAGAAGAGGGGTTTCACAATGGCAAAGAATTATGTAATGGCTTTGGATGCAGGTACGACAAGCAATCGCGCGATTATCTTTGATAAGAATTCCAAGATTGTCGGCGTTTCGCAGAAGGAATTTACCCAGTATTTCCCGGAACCGGGCTGGGTGGAGCATGATGCTGATGAAATCTGGAGCTCCATGACCACGGTCATGAAGGAAGCTCTGGAACAGTCCGGTTTAGTTGCCAGCGATATCGCGGCTATCGGTATCACCAACCAGCGTGAAACGGCAGTTGTCTGGGATAAGAACACGGGCCGTCCTGTGTACAATGCCATCGTTTGGCAGTCACGTCAGACGGCGCCTATTGCTGAGGACCTGAAGAAAAAGGGCCTTGTGGATGAGGTCAAGGACAAGACTGGTCTTCTGATTGATGCTTATTTCTCCGCAACGAAAATCAAATGGATTCTCGATAAAGTTGAAGGTGCCCGTGAAAA
>JAGAYB010000125.1 GCA_017940705.1 Selenomonas sp.
CAGGGAAGGCCTGCCGGCAGAAACCGTGCTGGCCAAAGCCAAGGAAGCCGGCCTTACATCGCTGGCTGTCTATGATACCACCTTTAAAAAATTAAATGCCAACGGCAAGGCCAATGCCATTGCCGGCAGTGAGATTCTGGCCAATTTCCACAGCGGCGCACTGTCTGACCCCATGTGGCGCCAGCTGGTACAGGAAGGCAAAATCAAGGGCAACGAAGTTTACATTGTGGGACATGATGCCAGCACCTGGCAGGACCTGAAAGAGGATTTGCCGCGCCGCCTGGGCAGTGACCGTGTACAGCTCTGGCAGGTTGGCAATGAAGAAGTCATGGCGGTAAAGGCTCATTACGAGTCCTTCCTCAAGATGGATATCGGCATGCCCCGTGACGAAATGAAAGCGGTAAACGCTGCCGGATTTGCGGTTATCGCCCGTCCGACCAATTATAATCAGTGCAGCCCGGAGGACGTAAAGGCTGTTTTCAAACGCTTTGATGGCGTGAAGATTTCCGAAGTCGTTTTCTCCGGGTCACAGGTATTGGGCGCCAATAAGGCGCTGGCGGCAACGATTGCGGAGATGAAGGAACGCCAGCTCGTCATGGGACTGATTGAGGGCGTCACCCAGCTGCAATTTTACAAGCAGGACGGCATGGAGGAAGTTGCTAAAGGCATCGGTTACGACAAGGTCGTCCGTCTGTACGCCATTCCCAAGGACGAACAGCCCAAACTGAAAATCGCTACGGCGGTGGAACGCTGGGCCAATGCTGATGATGAACGCAATATCCGTATAGATTTATTGCGGATTTACGATAAGCCGGCGCCCAATATGACGCTGCTGGAAACCAATTTGAAGTATTTTAAGGATACCCATGAGGCGCTCATGGCTCATGGCTATGTAGTGGATAACAATGAGCCGGCAGGTACGTTTGCGGCCTTTTATCCTGAGCGCGGACTGCGTGCCGTGGTGATGGCCGGTGTGGCTGCCGCCGTGGTGCTCTATCTGAGTCTGGTGATTCCGGCTCTGAATGCCGCGCCTAAAAAACAGTGGCTGCTCTGGCTGGTATTCACCCTGCTGGCTGTTGTTCCCCTGCTGATGGGCAACGGCGCGAAAATCCGCGTGCTGGCTGCGCTGGCCAGCGCCAACATCTTCCCGACGCTGGCGGTTGTCTATCAGCTGGACAGAATCCGCTATCTGCGGGATAAGGTCACTATGGGCTTTGGCAAAATGCTCGTTACGGGGATTTTGGCGCTGTTCGTTACCGGCATTCTGTCCTATACAGGGGCGTTCTATCTGTCGGGTTCTCTGGCCGATACGGAATACCTGCTGGAATTCCAGATTTTCCGGGGCATCAAACTGACCTTTGTCCTGCCGCTGGTACTGGTGGCCATTGCCTTCCTGCAGCGGTATGATGTCTTTGACGGCCGTATGGACGATACGGATGGTGTCATGAACCAGCTGCAAAAGATTCTGGATATGCCGGTGAAGATTAAGACACTGTTCCTGATGCTGGCTGTACTGGTGGCCGGCGTGGTCTTTGTGGCCCGCAGCGGCCATACATCGGGGATGCCTGTATCGGCGACGGAATTGCAGTTCCGTGCCTTTTTGGAGCAGGCCTTCTATGCCCGTCCCCGTACCAAGGAACTCTTAATAGGCCACCCGGCCTTTCTGCTGGCGGTAATGGCCTTCTGGCGCAAATGGCCCACGATGGTGTTCTTCGGGCTGGTGCTGATTGCCACCATCGGTCAGGGTTCCATGGTAGAAACCTTTGCCCACATGAGGACGCCTTTCTATATGTCCTTTATGCGCGGCATTGGCGGAATTGTTCTGGGCGCAGGCATCGGCGCCGCTGCCATGATGCTTATACAGCTGTGGCAGACTGTTATTTCGAGAGCAAAGGAGCGTAAAACAGCGTAATGAGTAGAATCGTCGTATCGGGTTACTATGGCTCCAAGAACGCCGGTGATGAGGCCATGCTGGCTGCCATGCTGGAAGTTCTCGGGGATCTTGACCCCAAACTTAATATTACGGTGATTTCTGCTGACCCGCAGGATACACGGCAGCGGCATGGTGTCGAAGCCATATCCTGGCTGGGGTTCCCGGCTATCATCCGGGAATTGCGTCGCGCCGACCTTCTTATTAGCGGCGGCGGCAGCCTGTTACAGAATGTTACCAGCCGCCGCAGTCTCTACTATTATATGTTCATTATCATGCTGGCTCGTCTGCTCGGGACGAAGGTCATGCTTTACGCTCAGGGCATCGGCCCCATCATCGGCAGGGTGGCCGAAAAGGCCATGTGCTATCTGGGAAACCATGTGGATTTGATTACGGTCAGGGATAAGGGTTCTTTGCAGGAGTTGGAACGGCTGGGCATCAGGAAACCTCCCGTCACCTGTACTGCCGACCCGGTGCTGGCCATTCATCCCGTGGACAAGGAAGTGGGCAGGGCCATCTTCAAGGCTTATCATGCGGATGGCACCAGACCTGTACTGGGCATTTCTGTCCGGGAATGGCAGGGGTGCAGGCATTATAAGGAAGTGCTGGCACAGGTGTCCGATATGGTCGTGAAGGAACTCGGAGCCAGAGTGGTGTTCATCCCCATGCAGTTCCCCGATGATGTCCGGGCTGCGGAAAGCATTGCGGCACTGACCAAAGAGGAATGTACGGTATTGAAGGACGAATACACCACCAGTGAGTTTTTGTCACTGGTGGGCAATATGGATTTGATGCTGGGCATCCGCCTCCACGCGTTGATTTTTGCCGGGGTCATGGGCGTACCCATGCTGGGCATTTCCTACGACCCGAAAATCGACCGTTTTCTGGCCTCCATCGGTGAGACGCCTGTCGGGAATCTGCGCGATGTGACCGCGGATGAACTCATGGCCGAAATCCGCCGCAAGTGGAACGACAAGCAGGTTTTTCGCAGGAAGAATGCCGAACTTCTGGGAAAACTGCGTGATTTGGCGGCGCACAATGCCGAACTGGCTGTAAACTTAGCACATAAATAAAACAAAGCCTGTCCCAAAGGGGGGCAGGCTTATTTTGATAAGGGGGAAACGATATGCCCAAAATGTCGCAGTATATGAGTTATGAGCATTTGCGCAGCCTGCGGCAGAATCATGCTGCCTGGCGCCTGCTGACCGCCGATTATGCGCCCCTGGCGGCGGCTTTTTTTTACAAGATGTTTATTGCGGCCAAACGGCGCGGCATCGAAGCCCAGGAAC
Organism: Selenomonas sp.; assembly: GCA_017940705.1. The sequence continues at coordinate 3,220 of JAGAYB010000125.1, forward strand.
TGCTGAACGCTTTGGATATGTTTCTGTACGATACGCCGCAGCAGGAGGGGGAATTTGCCCGTTCGCCCAAGGATTATCTGGAAATGTGGGCGGACAGCAGCTATGGCTGGCTGCGCAAATATGAGTACCATGAGGACTGGTACTACGATCTGACAGCACCGGCACAAAAGGCGGTGGAGTGGCTGCTGAGCCTGCATAAGCAGGACTTTGTGGGCACGGAATCCCGGCTGCGGACGGTGATTAACCTTCTGCAGGAAATCGCGCAGGAAACGGATACAAATGTGGAGCACCGGCTGGCTTATCTGCGGGAGCAGGCGGCGAAAATCGCTGCGGAAATTGCGGAAATAGAGGCTGCCGGTGAGGTGCAGCCACGGCTTGACAACGTGCAGATAAAAGAGCGTTTCCTGCAGGCTGAGGCCACGGCTACAGCCATACTGGCAGATTTCCGTGAGGTAGAGGAAAACTTCCGGGA
>JAGAYB010000126.1 GCA_017940705.1 Selenomonas sp.
GCGCTGTTTTCTGCTTTTACCATGTTGGCGATATATGGGGCAAAGGATGAGGCCCAGGTCAGGAGTGCCATGTTCTGGCTTATGGGGAGCCTCACGGGGATTCAATGGAGCATGGTACCCATTGCGGCGCTGATGCTTCTGATAACGATGCTGTTCATTTGGCTTCTGCGCCATGAACTGGACCTTATCCTGCTTGGCCGTAACGAAGCCAAGCATTTAGGTATGCCTGTTCAGCGCATGCAGCAGATGATTGTGTTGGTGTCCTCAATGGCAGTTGCCGTGGTGGTGGCTTTAGCGGGAATTATCGGTTTTGTGGGACTGGTGGTGCCGCATATTGCCAGAGTACTGGGAGATTCCCGTCATGGTGTGATGCTCTGGTTTACAGCATTGATTGGTGCCCTGGTAATGGTTTGGGCAGATGCTGCAGCCAGAAGCCTCTTTCGGCCGGAGGAACTTCCTATCGGCATTTTGACCGCTGTTTTGGGCGCTCCGGTGTTTATGTGGATTATCAGCAGAAAGTACAAGGAATACTGATATGCTTACCGTAAAAAATCTGACTTACAGAGTGGGAAAACAGGAAATTCTCTCCGGTATTCAGGCAGAATTTCAGGAAGGCCGCATAACGGCTATTGTGGGGCCAAATGGCAGCGGCAAGAGTACATTGCTGTCCTTTCTGGGCAGGGACAGGCCGAGCCAGGGAAAGGTGTTGCTGAAAGGACAGGATGTCAGCACTTTTGAGGCCAGGGAGTATGCCCGTAGGGTGGCTATTCTGCCCCAGCAAAGGGAGATGATTGCGGACTTTTTGGTAAAAGATGTGGTGGTTATGGGCCGCTTCCCGTACAAGCAGGGATTCCGTGACTATACGGAGGGAGATAGGAGGATTGCCCGCTCTGCCATGGAACAAGCGGGGGTCAGTTCTATGGCAGAGCGCCGTCTAAGCCACATGTCTGGCGGTGAGATACAGCGCGTGCTAATTGCCAAGACCTTGGCTCAGCAGGCTCCGCTGATGCTGCTGGATGAACCAACCAATCATCTGGATGTAAAATACAAATTAGCACTGATGAAAACCTTGCGCGCCTATGGCGGAACCGTGGTTATGGTTCTGCATGACCTCTCCCTGGCTGTGGCATATTGTGATGATGTGCTGGTGATGAAGCGGGGAAGGGTGGTAAAACAGGGAGAAGCAAAGGCGGTGCTGGAACCGACTTTGCTGGAAGAAGTTTTTGGCGTTCCTTTTGTGCGCTATGAGCATGAAGGACGTGTTTATTTGAATTATTGAAAGGACGTGTCGGTATGAAAAATTGGTGGAAAAAAAGTATCGCAGCTGGCCTCTGCCTTATAGCGCTGGCAGGATTGTCCGGCTGCGGCAGTGAAAAGCAGGCCGCCGCTCCGGACAAGAACCCGGGGTATCCCGTGTCCTGGACGGAAACGCTGGACGGCCAGCAGGTCAAGCAGAGCGTGGATAAATCCCCGGAACATGCGATTTCCATGTCGCAGGCAACCACGGAAATGATGCTGACTTTGGGGCTGGAGAGCAAGATGGCGGGAACCGCAATGAAGGAAGAAGATATTTATCCGCCCCTTCAGGCTGCCTATGATAAGGTGAAAGTCCTTTCGGAAAAATGGCCTTCTTACGAGACTTTTATGGCTGAAAATCCTGATTTTGCCACGGGCTGGGAAGTTCCCTTCACGAAACGCGGCATTCCGGCAGAGCGGATAACCGCAAAGAACGTGCCCATTTTTGTTCCTTCCTCCATGCAGAAGCTGGATGCCAATCTGGATACCGTGTTTGAGGATATGCAAAAGCTGGGCGAAATTTTTGGCGTGAAGGATAAAGCAGATGCCTGGGTGGCTGACCAGAAGAAACTCCTTTCCTCCGTACAGGGCAAGATTGATAAGCTGCCCAAAAAGAAAGTTTTTGTCTACGATGCCAGCGACGGCAAGCCCTTTACTGCTTTTAAGGGATATACGACGAATATCCTGAAGCTCATCGGTGCAGAAAATGTCATGGAAAACGCCGGTGTGGATAAGACTTGGGCGGCTACCAGTTGGGAAAATGTGGTGGCAGCAGACCCGGAATATATCATTATTGCCGATTATAGCAACGGCGTGCGCAATGACGATGATTTCCAGCAAAAGGTGGCAACCATCAAAGGAAATCCCCAGTTGGCTAATGTGAAGGCAGTAAAGGAAAATCACTTTGTGAAAGTGAAACTTTCGGAAATCACCCCGGGCGTGCGTACGGTTGATGCGCTGGTACGCATAGCTGAACAAATTCATGGAATTTCTGTGAAATAAAATATTCCCGTAATGAGAAAAAATCAGGGCTATTGCAGTACAAATGCAATAGCCCTGATTTAGTTTTCCTTGCCTTCAAAGCCTGGGCATGTAAAGCACTACATGCTCAGGCTTTTTTTAGAATCGCATAAAGCCCTTCGGCTCTGACTTTTCGTAGAGCTTTTCCGACCTTGCAGTACGATGGTATGGGTCTTCGATGCTTATTTGTGCGGCCTGCACTTGCCTCCTGAAAGCCAAATCCTCGTTTTGTCTGATTTTCCCTTCCACAGCCTTGATGCTGGCGAGATTGCCAAGCAATTTGTTTCGCCGGACTGTCTCTGCTTCTACCATGGCCATAGCATCTGCTTTGGCTTGGTCAGCTTGCATTTCCCCTTCGGCGTTATTGCCGGCCTCCACAATAGCCGCTATGTTTGCCTGTTCACTGCTGGCCGTATCAATGAAGCCCTTGGCATTGTCTCCATAAATCTTGTAGATTTCGGCAGCGGCCTGATATTGTTCTTGCGCCTTAAAGGTATTCTCGTCCTCATAGCCTTCATCATTGCGGAAAATTCTGCTTTTCCAAAAATCCATTGTTCTCTCCCCAAGACTGCGGCTATTGGCGTCCGAATTCAGGCTGGCAAGATTTCTTTGAACAGTAGTCAAGATACTGTTATTCAAGGGATTTATGTTCTTGACTGTAATGCCAAATCTTTCCATGGCCGTAGACAGCCAGCTTTCCATATTCTGTGTGGCCATAATGGCCTTCATGTGTCTGGCATAATCATAGACATTGCCTCCCTGCCTTGCTAAATCCTTCAGGGCAAAAGGGGACGGGGCACTATCTGCATATGAAATACTGGTCATGCTGTAATAATTGGCCGGGTCATACGGTTCATCCACCCCAGGAACAACGTGAGCAAAACCTACTTTATATGCACCAATGCCACCGATGCAGCAAACGCATAGCACACTCAGACAATAAATCACTTTTCCTCGCTTCAAAATTTCTCACCTCCTCTCAGTAATCGGACGCAAAGAGCTTAAAGCCCAAACCGCCAAACTGCTTATTGATAAGTTTCTCCATGTGGTCTGCTATCAGGATAAAGAGCAGAACTAGCAGTAAAAGCTGGAAAAGCAAGGAAAGATTTGCCACACGACTGGTCTTATTTGCTCCATGATGACCTAAAATAGCCGCTTGATACTCATAAGCAGCCGAATTTTCCATGCCTCCCTCACCCTGATTCCACGCGCGACAAGCAGCTTCCCATGAGCCGTATTTATTGTAGTAGCCTTCAATTATATATCTTGCTACGTTATCCTGATTTTGTGGTGACCATGGATATTCTGTACTTGGCTCCGGGGCTGTATCTTTATCTCCGTAGGAACTCCAACGCGTGTAGTTCTCCCCATCATGGATAAGCGTGCCGCCATTATTCTCAAAATCTCTGCACCACCTATCCCAGTTGTTATAATGTCCATAGTCTATCTGATACGCCCCGTAATATCCCTGCCCATTGTCGCAATAGTAGTTGCCACCATAGGATTCCACGGCCCGAATGCGAGCCATGCAATCATCTTCACTAATGATTTTGGCAGTACTGCCGACCTCGGACACGGTAGTTTTTGTTTCGACCAAATCTCCCACCACAAGATTCTGCATGGTAAACTGAAGCATCACCGTGAATATTACAAAGAACATCAGGTTCAAGGAAGAAGCAAATATCCCATTGATGCCGTTAGAAGCCCATTTCCTTGTATGTTTCAGTCCGGCAAACATGAAATTTACGAATGAGAATAAAATGGTGAAGTAGAAAAACAGATATGCTTTGGCTACCTGTATGCCAATAATCATGAACAGAATGAGGAAAATGATTCCCAGCACAGCGCAGATTAAGCAAGTAAATCCCTCTGTGAACAGGTCAAGAAATCCATGCACCTTCAATGCTTCATTGATAAGGGGAACGATGATTTCCACACCCTTCTGCACAATCTTGGTCGGGTCTGAAACAGTCTGACCTGCTGTGTCCAAAGATTCTCCTACAGCCAAGGCTCCCAACTGCGGAAAACCTTCCAAGGCCAGATTACCGATGAAATCGCCCCAGTTCATCAACATAAAAATAAGCACTCCATAAATGATGATTTTATAAAACAGCCAGCTGGTAAAGGTATGTTCATCATTGCCCTTCCATGCGCCAAGGCCTTTATACATTGCTGACATAGCAAGGTCTATGGCCATCAAGCAAGCAAAAATCTGCCAGATGTAGTTTTTGATTATCCCTAATGCCTTGGTCAGCAAATCAACAAAGGTATCTATGACATCTTTCAACGGTTTGGCAAAGTCAGCAGAAACCTCCAAGGAAACATAGCTATCGTCAAAATCCGTTGTTGCTGTTGGGTCACCGCCATCCACACGGCTGCCAAACTGCTCCGTTTCCATTTGCGCCATACCTGAAACAAACAGCCCCGGGTCTACGAATTGTCCGTTTAGCTCTGTTCCAAAGTGACAGTGAGGGCCAGTAGAAGCTCCCGTTGACCCCATGGTAGCGATAACCTGCCCTGCATGTACCTGTTGACCGGGATAAACATCAACGGTGCTATTATGACCGTAATATGTTTTTAAGCCGTTACCGTGGTCAATAATAACAAGATTACCATAACCACCGTTATATCCTATCGAGGCATCTTCCACGACACCATCGCCAGCTGCATATATGAGGTCACCGAAATCACCAGCTAAGTCAACACCACCGTGATGGCGCACATTTCCTGTGATTGGATGAATGCGATAACCAAAAGCCGAGGTCATGACAGCTGGCGGCGTTGGTACTGGACAATCAAGTCTACCGCCACCACCCCCTATTTCTTGGCCTATGGCCTCTATATCTTCAGAATAAGCCAAAGCCGTACTGGCTAGGCACAGGTTTAATAGTATCGATAGAAGAAATATGACACGCTTCACCATTTATGAACCTCCCTTGAAATATCTATCATAAATTTTACTGGTGAATTTGCTCCGCAAACTATCCGATGTTTTACCCAAAATTATTGAAACATGTGTAAACATGTGTTAAACTATTTACAGAGTATTTTGTGAATGAAGGGACAGTATGTATGTCAGAGCGTTATTTTTATCCAATGTTCATAAAGCAGCTGCCGAACAAACATGGGTATACAGGTACTTTTATAGACCTGAATATCGAGGTTACAGGTAAGAGCCTTGAAGAACTTATCGATAATAGTCATGAGGCCTTGGATAAATGTTTTGATGATGGCTTGACTCCCAAAATCAAAAGTTCCGACCCAACAACATTGACGCCTCCTAACGGGCAAGGTATGATTATTGTGGAATTTGACCGCATTGCTTATAAAGAGAAACATGATAAGAAGACCATTACCAAGTCAGTTACTATGCCTGCATGGATGGCGAATATAGCAAAAGAACGACGCATTGATTGTTCCAAATTATTACAGCGTGCGTTAATAGCAGAATTTACTTCGAAAGGAAATAAATACCATGAAAATATCAAATGATTATCTCGACGATTTGCTGGTTCGCATGGCTCATCATAGTACAGCTATTGAAGGAAACACTTTAACACAAGGTGAAACAAAAAGCATACTTATTGACGGATATGTCCCTAGAGCGATGAATTTGCGTGAATTAAATGAAGTAATAAATTACAAAAGTTTCATGCAGTTTATTCGTGATAATTTAGATAATTTACCACCGCTCAGTTTAGAACTAATTAAAAAGATACATTTTCTGCTTTGCCAAAACGCAATAGATGGCGTTGCTGGTACTTTTAAGACTATTCCTAATATGATTATAGGTGCCAGTTTCACCCCAACACAGCCATATATGGTTATTACTGAATTGCAAAAATGGATATTGAATCTTGAAGTTCAATTAGAAAGCCAAGAAAAAGAAGGCATTATTGAAGCTATTTGCCGTCAACATATTGCTTTTGAACGCATTCACCCCTTCTCAGATGGCAATGGTCGTGTTGGCCGTGCTTTGATGGTCTATATCTGCTTGCAAAAAGGTATTGCTCCCATCGTTGTAACAAAAGAGGACAAAGCTGAATATATCAGCTATTTGAATACAGAAGATGTAAATGGACTTACAAAATTTTCCTTAAAGCTAAATGCTGATGAAGAAGCAAGAATCAATTTATTTTCACA
>JAGAYB010000127.1 GCA_017940705.1 Selenomonas sp.
CAGTATCGGGGTTATTGCCAGAATAATTGCATCTATAAGTATCAATTTGAATTTGTCACGTATACTTTGGAAAATTTTCACAATAAATTAAGCTTCCTTTCAAACTAATGCTTACAGCCTCATAGTATCTGCCTATTTTAAATTCACAAACTAATCATTCTTTGCCGCCTAGTTTTAGTTCATATTTTATTTGCATTTTAAGTTTCACATTGCAACCTTATTATATGCGTCATATTGACGCAAGTCAATAATTTTTGTTTCCAAATGACACTAAACATGCCACTGCTAACAATTGTTTCATATAATTAAGGTAGTTTTACATCCAAGGAGTGATTCACATCGAAAACAAACTGCAATTTTTACGGGAGCTGCATGAACTGAAACAGCAGGATGTGGCAGACGCGCTTGGTGTCAGCCGCTCGACCTATGCTAATTACGAATCAGGACGCCGCGCACCTGATATTGACCTGCTGATGCGTCTGGCAGATATATACGGTATTTCCCTTGATGAACTGACCGGCCATCAGGTGAATCAGTCCAGCGGCATAAAGCTGACCAGTCAGGCACTGCGTCTGCTCAAAAGTTTTAACCAGCTGCCTGCTGACTATCAGGAATGGTATATTTCCCATATGGCCTATGATGTGAAGGATGGGCCATACCGAATGAAATTAGCTCCGGCTATTGTCGCTGATAAAATGAGCTCAAAAAAATAGGCATTTCGATTCAACAGAAATCGAAATGCCTATTTTTTAGTTTTTCCGCCACTTCGCAATGACAGCACTTGGTTAAAACTTGCCGCCACCGCCGCCGTGGCTGCTGTCACTGGCTGATGAGGAGCTGTCGCTGCTCTTGGATTTTGTCCGTCTGGTTACGGTAGTAAAAAGGTATCTGTCCTGACGCTGGTTTATGTCTACAGTATCTTTTCGCAGGTATTTACCGGCCTCCAGCGCCGGAGCTACGTTACTCATGCCGCAGATGAGATAGTAGGCAAAGAAAAATCCGCCCGCCGCGGCAACCGCTACCGCAAGTATAGCTGCCAGAATGTCAAATTCATCGGCCGGGTCATAAGGCTTGCCCTCTTTTTCGTAATAGCTCAGGTATTTATCCACACCATTCACAAAGGCGTTAAAGCCGGCCTCATACTCTCCATCAGACAAATCCTCCAGGAAGAGGTTTTTCAGGCCCTTTATCCCTGTCTCATCGGCGATGCGGGCGCGCATATTGTTGTCGGTGGAAATGTACCAGTCACGGCTGCCCATGGCTATTACCAAAACTATGCTGCCGTTTTCTCCCCCGGCATAGTTCTTGTCTAAAGTATTGTTGGCATATTTGCCGACGCTCATGCCTTGGGGCAGGTTTTGCAGGGTACAGATACCGATTTTAACTTTGTGGGCAGCCTCCACCTGCTGGATTTTGGCTGCCAAGGCTTCACGCTGTGGGCTTGACAACAGTTTAGCCTGGTCTGATACAGGAGATTCTGCCATAGCCAAAGACTGGCACAGGAGCAGAATAAGCAGGCAGGCGCCTTGCAGTACAATCAGCAATTTTTTCATCACCGCCACCTCCTCAATCTGCCAGCAGCCACTTGGCGGCATAGTAAACAATGGGCAGGAGGACAGCAAAGACCGCCAGTCCATAGGCTACGGCTTTTTTCATGTCGTAGGGCAGACTGCCCACGACTTTGCCTGTCTGACCGTTCATCATAAAAGTATAGGGCTTATCCTGATAGCGCGTGGTGACAATCCAGACGGGCACCATGCAGTAGGCCACTGCACCGTCCTTTTTCTTCACGTCCGCTTCGGTGCAAGAAACGCTGTCATAGCCTTCCACGGTATCACGCAGCACATCTATGGCACTTTGCTGTACGCGCTTGTCCGCCCGGGGCACGGAGGCCTCGGCGTCCACGTCGTACTTGTCGGCCAGAAAGCCGGTCATGTAGGCATTGCTGAAAGGCACCATCTCGCTGTAGTCAAAGGGCTCAATGCTTTCCATGTAGGTGTCGTCCATCTTCTGGCTGCCGTCCACGGGAATCCTGGCAAAGGCCATATTGCCGGAGCGCAGGCACTCATAATGGCTGGTCTCAGTGATTTCCTCATCGCTGGTCTCGTAAATATGCACCTTTTCCGCCTGAAAGTGGGCATAGGCGTCCACCTCGGAATCAAAGAGCCAGAACGGCACGTACAGCGCCTGAATAGCCTCAATGCGGTTTTGGGATTTAAAGAGACTGGGCAGGAGCCATTTGTCCTCACAAAAGGCCTTGAGGGCTGCCTTGGCATCATCCTTGGTTTTCTTGAAAGGAATAATGTAATCAGGCTTCAGCATCCCTTCAAAACGATGGGGCAGCATGACGGCATGGCCGCAGTAACAGCATTCGGTAGCCATGGTATTGCCATCGGCCACGATTTGCGCGCCGCAAGACTCACAGACATAGGCCTTGAACGCCTCTGCTTCCTCACGCGACCACTCACCACCGGCCACAGCGGTATCCCATTTTTTATCTTCTTTGTCAGCTGCTTCTGCCGCCATGGCCTCTTTGGCACGAAAGAGTTCCTCGATGGCGGCCACGTCCAATTCCGTACCACAGTATTCACAGGTTATTTTCTGCGTGCCGGGCTTGAAATCCAGCGGCGCACTGCAATTGGGGCATTTATAGGCCACGGAATTATCAGCCATAATTGCCACCTCCTTATATATTCATTGCCGGTTACGGACGGGGCTTGCCACATTCCGCGCAGAATTTGCCGCTGTTTTTGGCACCGCAGGCGCAAGTCCAGTCGCCAGCAGGACGAGGCTTGCCACACTCGGAACAAAATTTCCCTGTGTTTTTGGCGCCGCATTCACAAACCCAGCCATCATCAGGCTTTGGCTGGCCGCACTCAGAGCAGAACTTGCCTGTATTGCCGCCATGACCGCAGGCGCAGGTCCAGCCACCAGTCGTTTGCGGCGCGGCAGCCTGCTGTGCCGTCCGCTGGGCCTGTCCCTGAGCCATTAAATCACCTACATTGACACCACCGGCCTGCCCTGCCATATTCATGCCCATAAAGCCGATCGCCGCGCCGCCTTCATTCCTGGCGGCATCACGCAGGGCATCGGCCTGTGCTGCGCCGTACATGCCAGCCATAAGTGAGGGGTCGCGTCCCAGAACAGCGGCCTCCTGCATTTTCTGGAGTTTTTCCAGCACTGCCTGACTTTCATCCGTGAGGCTGACGCTGGCTACAGCTACGGAAACCACCTCAATACCGCGCAGGTTCCCCCATTTCTGACTGAGACTTTCATTGAGGGCAGCGGCGATATCGGCAGAGTGAGCCTCCAGTTCGTCATAGCCCACGCGCATGGCAGAGATTTTCGCCATGGCCGGCTTCAAGGCCATCATGAGTTCAGATTTCAGCTGGCTGTCAATTTCTTCCCGGGAGAAGGTATCGCTGACATTGCTGGCGATATTGGTGTAAAAGAGAATCGGATTGGTAATGCGGTAGCTGTACTCGCCAAAGCAGCGTATCTGTATGGTCTGTTCGTAGTTTAAGGTATCATCGCGCACCTTAAAGGCAATCGGTGACGGCGTGCCGAACTTGTTGCCGTATATTTCCTTGGTATTCACATAGTAAACGCGCTGGTCGCGGCCTGCGTCACCGCCGAAGGAAAAACGGCGCCCGATTTCGGCAAAAACCTTGGGAATCGTGTCGGAAAGGTCACCAGTAAACAGGGATGGTTCCGTTTCCCTGTCGTAGGTGTATTCGCCGGGCTCAGCGCAGATATCGACCACTTCACCATTTTCCACAATGATGAGACACTGACCGTTGTTGACGGCAACCCGGGAACCTTGGGAAATGATGTTGTCGTCGCCCTTGTTGGAACTGCCCTTGCCGGTCTTACGGTGGCCTTTGGCCATAAGTACATCAGGCGGCAAGCTGTCGCAATATATGTATTCCTTCCACTGATCGCCCAAAACACCGCCTACGGCGCCCATACCTGCTTGTAAAAGTCCCATAATCTTTTCCTCCTGTTCAAAAAATGCTTTGTGCTTACTTCGCCACGCCCTGCTAAAATTCCCCCTTGCAATAGTATACTTAAAATGCTATACTAAAAGGGTCATTGCGGGCATAGTTCATCGGTAGAATGAAAGCTTCCCAAGCTTTAGAGGTGGGTTCGATTCCCATTGCCCGCTCCATAAGAAATTACAAGGAGCTGTGACAGATGCGAAAGCATTTGCCGCAGCTCCTTTTTATAACCATTTCATGAGACATACAGCTCTAGAAAGCAGCCTCCATTATATTCCCAAAGCGCGATAAAGGCTGTCATCAATAACACGCCGTTGTTGTTTCAACACAGGGCTGTAGCCAGTCTTATCGCCAAAGAATTTCATGTTATAAGCAGAAACAAAGGCTACCTCTGCGGTATTGGGTATCATGGGTTCACCTTCAGCATGACTGTAATCGCGGTTGATGTCCCAATCCTGCCATTGTTTTCCAAGCTGATAGGCTATAGACTTCCTGCTCCAGTTATAGCGAAAATGCACCGTAAATACGTCACCAATCCTATACGGCCCACCGATATAGGATTTATGCTGCCGCCAGTAATCTTCTGAGAAGTTCACCATGACCAGATTTATGGCAATCTGATAATTCGGTGGCGCATATCGATCGACAGCTACAGATGTCCTGTCCGCATACCTGCCTACGCCCATGCCACCATCCACAAGCACCAGATTCCCATTGTCGAGCGTCGCCGGATAGGGATTAGCTAAAGCGGCTGCTGATAGGAGCAGCATCGCCCATAAGGCCAACATAAAACTTCTCTTCATTGTTCGCAATACAAACACCTCCGTCTCATTTATCACATCCGTTACTTTCGCCACAAAAGCCGTAAACTCCTTTTGTAAGCCTGAAATAGCTCAACATGATTATAAAAAAGCTCACGACCAAGAGCACATTCCTCTCAGACGTGAGCCAATTATCATATAGCAAAGCCATTCTGTCTGGCTATATCCAATACCTTATCCTCGGAAATCTCCAAGGCCTCTGCGATTGCCTCAGGAGACTTATGCTTCTTTAGCTTCGACAAGACCAACCGGGTCAGCATTTGCGTCTGCCCCAATACGATTCCTTCAGCACGTCCCTCAGCACGTCCCTCAGCACGTCCTTCAAGACGCCCCTCATTACGACCCTTATTCAAAATATCTTTTGCTTCATAATCCAAAATTTTGCCGCCCATGACTTTTTTCACTCCGAATCAGACAAGCACTCTCTAAAACATGTTACTTATCTTGCTGTGCCTTAATCTCTTTAACATCATCAGCCGTTATTTTACCCAAGGAAAGCAACAGCCTTATAGTTTCATCCCTACCTTCTTCCCGTCCTTCTTCACGACCCTCTGCCCTGCCTTCCTTACGCCCCTCATCAATCCAAGCGGCCTTGTCAGATTCGTAATCCATGATTGCCATTTCACGATTCAGATATTTTAACCGTTCATCGCTATTTTGCATGAATATTGCCGTGGCATCCAATGCAGTCTGAATAGAAGTCTCATTCATGGCGAGTTCCTCCATTTCTTTTTGATCCAACTTGTTAGAGAAGTAAGCCAACCAGCGCTCCATGCGAGTCATTTCACTGATAGGCTTCTTCTGGAATTTCGGTACTTCAAGAAAATACAGTTCCATATCCTCATTAAGGCGCCGACCATTTTCTTTGTTATAAATGCTATACATCGAATGGAATGCCTCTCCGGGGAAGATATTATACCGAAGAATATTGATCGTGATTGCCGGCTTCAGGTCTTGGTACATTTGACCTTTGCTAAGGTTCATCAAATACATTTGTGACCAATAGAACAGGGTACGCCGTTCCATATTCTTTTTATTGACCATCTGAACTTCAACATCTATCTGCGTTCCATCCTCCGTCACACAGAATATGTCAAAGCGAGTCAATTTGTCATCTTCAAACAGGGGAATAATTTCGCTGTTCCTAAACTGTATATCTTTAATCGCCTCTTTCCCCGTCCGATTGAGAACAGCATTGATAAAGTCTATGGTAACTTGCTTGCGCTCCTCACTTGCAAATATGAACTTGAACAGTACGTCATTCATCGGATTATATTTGTGGTTTAAAATATCTTTCTCAATTGCCTTGATGGTAAGCAACCGGGACTGTGTTTCCTTCGTATCTTTCTGTTCTCCCATTGTCTGACCTCCTTCGTCCAGTTAGCTTGATTATATCACGACCAAATAATTTTTTCATCACCAAGATTTCTGTGGCATATCTTTAGTTGTGTATTGCTTATGATTAAAGTTTTTGCGCCTTCACCCTACAGCGTTAGTCTTCACAATTCGCATTTTACACCTTATTTGCACCTTATCAAACGTAAAATAACTGTACATTACTGCAAAACCATCTGGCAGCTAAAATACATAAAGGCCGCAGCCCCTTGAAACTAACGGGCTGACGGCCTCTTGAATTTATCTATGCGCGAAGGTACTTTCCTAAATCCTATATAAGTTCGTTATGCTTAAGCTGCCTGTACAGCGTGTAAAAGGCTCCGGGAAAGCCGATTACGATACCGCCGATTATTCCGGCTTTGCCCAGCTGGAAATAATCCCCCAGCAGGCTGCCGATGTAACCGCATATTCCCACAAACACCACGAGGTATATCCCCACGCCGCCTAGAATCGAAAAGGCCTTGACCGCCTGCTTTAAGCCGCCAGGTTCTTGTTGCTGCATAATAGCCCTCCTTGTAAAAAAGCCCTCCCCTTCGGGAAGGCTTTTGCTTCAAAACTGTACTGTTCCTTATTTTCCGCGAAATACATCAGGACGGCTGTAGGCCAGACCGTAATGATAGAGAATTGCCTGAATGATACGTTCCGAGGCCTTGCCGTCACCATAGGGATTGACAGATTCTGCCATACGGCTGTATTCTTCCTTGTCCGTCAGCAAAGTCTTGGCCTCATCATAGACGCGCTCGCTGTCCGTGCCAATCAGCTTCACCGTCCCGGCTGCCACAGCTTCGGGACGCTCAGTGGTATCACGCAGGACGAGTACAGGCTTGCCCAGAGCCGGAGCTTCCTCCTGCAC
>JAGAYB010000128.1 GCA_017940705.1 Selenomonas sp.
CACAGCAGATACACATGGCACAGCAGAAAAATTTTCCTGTAATTATCTTGGATGTTCCATTGCTCTTTGAAGCAGGATGGGATAAAATGACAGAGGAAAGTTGTTTGGTCTTTGTAGCTGAGGATATCCAGCTGGAGCGGCTGATACAGCGTGATGGCTTCCAAAAGGCTGAAGCCTTGGGGCGCATAGCGGCGCAGATGCCCTTGGCAGAAAAAAAACAACTGGCCGACAGATTGATTGACAATAGCGGCAGCCTGTCAGATACTTACGCACAGGCTGATGAATTATGGAAGGAGTGGACCCATGCAGGACTTTCGTGACAGGGTCCAGCGTGAAAGGCGCATTCAGCGACGCATGGCAACCTGCTTTTGCGTTGCTTTATTTATTTTAGGTATAAGCCTCAGTGCTTTTTGTGTCTTGCAGTTTGAGCCGGTGCAGCGCAGGTATTTCTACGTCTATCCTTATCATGACACAGTGATGAAATACGCAGAGCTGTATAATGTGGACAGCAACCTGACAGCGGCGGTCATCAAGAGCGAGAGCAAATTTGAGCACACGGCAAAATCCCACCGGGGCGCGGTGGGGCTTATGCAGCTCATGCCGGAGACGGCAGAGTGGATTGCTGAGCAGCTGAATGATAAAAATTACAGCGTGGAGAGCTTGCATGAACCGGACCGCAATATCCGTTATGGTACATGGTATCTGGCAGAATTGCAGCGGGAGTTTAAGGGCAATGATGTGCTGGCGCTGGCCGCCTATAATGCGGGCCGGGGCAATGTGCGCTCATGGATGGAAGAAAATCATTGGACGCTGAATTTTAAGGATATAGATGCTATCCCCTATAAGGAAACGAGAGATTATGTACGTCAGGTAATGGGGGATAGGAAGAAGTACAAAGAACTTTATCCAGAGTGATAAAAGGAGTATGTTGGGCTTTATGCAGAAGTATCGCATTGTTCCGCAACAGGAGAATATGTTTTGGCAGCTGGTACAGGGAATGACTTTGAGTGATGAGGATAAGACCCTGCTGAAAAATGCCGTTATCCGCCATGTGGAGGTCAGCGTCAAAAACAGTGCCTGGGAAATTGCGCTGACAAGTCAGACGCTTATTCCTGATGCCCTGCTGCAGGCGGCGGCCCGACAGATTTGCGGCAAATGCAATTTGCAGGAGGTCATTTTCTATCAGGATGTCATTGACATTGAGGACGGCATCCAAAAGGTCTGGGCCAAACTTGTTACCCGGGTGGCCGAAGACAATCCCACGGTATTTCAGCTGCTGAAACGCTCAAAGTATACGGTGGACGGCAGCAAGCTCATCATTAAGGTGCCCGGGGAACTGGGCGGCGAGATAATGCGTGCTCATGCCGTTACCCAGCTGATGAGCAGGGCCATTAAGGATATGCTGGGCTATCGCTGCCCTGTTGTCTGCGAGGCCAGCGATGAGGTGCTGCAGAACCTTGAAGTTGACGACAGCTTCAACACGCCGGAATATCAGGCGGCCCTGCATAAGGAACGCGTAGCTGAATCCCGGGCGGAGGTTCAAAAGCAGGCCGTTAAGCCGGCTGCCGGGAAGGCTGCGCCGCAAAAACGAGAGGAATTTTCCCGGCCGGTGGTGGTACAGGGCGCTGGCAATACCATCTTCGGCAGCGGCGTTATGGGCGAGCGCAGGCTTATTGACGAGCTTGACGGCGAAACGAAGAATGTCATTCTGGAAGGCTTCATCGGCGAAGGGGCAGGTTCTGGCCTTAAAACCATCGAGTTTAAGACGGGAACGAAACTGCTGTCCTTCTGTCTGTCTGACGAGTCCAATGGCATTGCCTGCAAGAAATTCTTCAAGCCAGGCAAAGGCCGCAACGGCAAGGAAGAAGACTTTGACGAAATCATGGGGCAGCTTAAGGATGGTATGTCCGTGCGCGTCCGCGGTTCCGTGCGTTTCGATACCTATATGAATGAGTATGTTCTCTTTGTGGACTCTCTGGCCAAAAAGGAGCAGAAAAAACGCAGCGATGAGGCCGAGGTAAAACGCGTAGAACTGCACGCTCATACCACCATGAGCGCCATGGACGCGGTGGTATCGGTCAAAGACCTCATCAAGACAGCCGACAGCTGGGGCTGGCCCGCCATTGCCATCACTGACCACGGCGTGGTGCAGGCTTATCCTGACGCGGCCAAGACCGCCGAAAAACTCAATATCAAGGTCATTTACGGTATGGAAGGCTACCTGACCGGCGATGATTTTGAGCAGAAACGCGCCAATCACATCATCTTTCTGGCCAAAAATCCCAACGGCTTGCGCAATCTCTACCAGCTGGTGTCACTTTCCCATGTCAAGTATTTTCATCGCCAGCCGCGCCTGCCGAAGAAAATCATTCAGGAATACAGGGATGGCATTATCATTGGCTCAGCCTGTGAGGCCGGCGAACTGATTCGTGCCATAGTGGAAGGCCAGCCTGAGGAAAAACTGCTGGAGATAGCTGATTTCTACGACTATCTGGAAATTCAGCCCATCCACAACAATGACTTCCTGAAACGCAGCGAAAAATTCCCCAATATTACCAGCGATGAGGACTTGGTAAACATCAACCTCAAAGTAGCCGAGCTGGCCAAAAAGCTGGGGAAAATGCTGGTGGCTACCTGTGATGTGCACTTCCTCAATCCCGAAGACAGCATTTACCGTGCCATTCTCATGAAGGGTAAGGGCTTTGACGATGCCGAAATGCAGCCGCCCCTGTACCTGAGAACCACAGAGGAAATGCTGGCGGAATTTGACTATTTAGGTGAAGAGGCAGCTTATGAGGCAGTAGTGACCAATCCACGCAAGATAAGCGATATGATTGAGCGCTTCAAGCCGATTCCCGATGATTTGTACTCACCCATGATTCCCGGTGCAGACGAAGAAATAAAATCCATGTCCTATAACCGGGCCAAGTCCATGTACGGCGAGAATCTGCCGGAAATCGTAGAGGCACGTTTGCAGCAGGAGCTGAAGCCGATTATCGGCCACGGCTTTTCCGTGCTGTACCTCATCGCCCAGCGCTTGGTGAAAAAATCCAATGACGATGGCTATCTGGTAGGTTCCCGAGGTTCTGTAGGCTCATCCTTTATCGCGACCATGACGGGGATAACGGAGGTTAATCCGCTGCCGCCGCACTGGCGCTGTCCGCATTGCCAGTACAGCAAGTTCATCACCGACGGCTCCTATGGCTGCGGTTATGACCTGCCCGATATGGAATGCCCTGTCTGCGGTACGCCCCTTATCAAGGACGGTCATGATATTCCCTTTGCCGTATTTTTGGGCTTTGATGGCGATAAAGTTCCTGATATCGACCTTAACTTCTCAGGTACATACCAGCCTGTGGCACATAAGTACACGGAAATTCTCTTTGGCAAGGACAACGTATACCGGGCCGGCTCAATTCAGACCGTGGCAGATAAGACAGCCTTTGGCTATGTAAAGAAGTTCTTTGAGGAAAAGGGCGTAAAAAAACATATAGCCTATATCGACAGACTGGCTCATGGCTGCATGGGCGTAAAATCCACCACCGGCCAGCACCCGGCAGGCATCATGGTTGTGCCCCGGGATATGGACGTGCATTTCTTTACGCCCATTCAACACCCGGCCAATGATATGAACTGCGGCACGATTACCACCCATTTCG
>JAGAYB010000013.1 GCA_017940705.1 Selenomonas sp.
CGGTGAAGGTAATTGGGCGGTGAATGGTTTGGAAGTATACAATAAACTGATAGATTTGACAAAAAAATATCCCCGGCTGACGGTGGCTTTAGGGATGTTTGACGGTGTGCATATCGGCCATCAGAGCATTATCCGCCGCGCCGTGGAACTGGCTAAAAAGATTGATGGACGTTCCGTGGTCTTTACCTTCAGCAATCATCCCTTGTCTGTGCTGGCTCCTCAGGCACTGCCGCCCCAGATTGGCAACAATACCCTGCGTGAACAGCGTCTGAAAGAACTCGGCGTGGATATTCTGCTGTCAATTCCCTTTACCAAGGAATTTGCCAGCCGCCGCCCCGAGGAATTTTTGGAGCTTTTGCGCTTAAATCTTGCCCCCTATTATGTGGTGACAGGCCCCAATTTCACCTTTGGCTACAAGGGCAAGGGCACACAACGTATGCTTTTGCGCTCCGGGCTTGAATACGGCTTTACGGCAGAAATCTGTCCGGCTGTCCTGAGGGACGGACGGCCTGTGAGCTCCACCCGTATCCGCAAACTGCTGGCTGAGGGCGATTTGCAGACAGCCAGTGATTTTCTGGGCTATCCCTTTACGGTGATAGAACGGGTCATTCACGGTGATGAACGGGGGCGAGTTATCGGCTTTCCTACGGCCAATCTGGCCATCAGTGAGCAGCGCGTCATGCTGCCCAACGGTGTTTATGCCGTCGGCGTAAACTATCAGGGAAAGCATTACAACGGCGTGGCCAATATCGGCAACAATCCCACCTTCAAGGGCTGCAACCGCCGCATTGAGGTGAATATCGAGGCTTTCAGCGCCAATATCTATGATATGCTCATCGCCGTGGAATTTTTGGCCAAGCTGCGCGATGAAGTGAAGTTTGACGGCGTTGAACAACTGGTCAGGCAGATAAAAAAAGATAAGGAAAAGGCAAGGTCCTATTGGCAATAAAAAACACTGTGTAAGCATATCAGCAGGGAGATGCTTACACAGTGTTTTTATTTCGTGTACATGCGGCTAAGCGCGTTGTCCTTAAAGATATTGCCCTGTTCGATGTAGCGGTGTACCATTTTTTCTGATTTGTGCCGTGTCTGGCGCATGATGGTCAGAGCGTCAATATCGTGCTGAGCGGCGCTGGTGGCAAAGCCGCGGCGCAGGCTGTGGCCGGCAAACTGCTGAGGGTCAAGACCGGCAAGACCGGCGTATTTTTTGACAATCAGAGCCACTGACTTGTCAGACAGCTGGGCATTGCGCAGGCTTTGCGCCTTGGTGATGGGGCGAAAGACCGGCCCCTGGCTGATACGGGCTGCGTCAAGCCATTTCTTTAGGGCTCGTACGGCGCAGATTTCGGGGTCGGGAGCGTAGGGGATGGCGATATTGGCACCATGTCCGAGCTGGTCACCCTTTGACTGGGGAACAAAGATGATCAGCCCCTGAGGGGAGAAGGTGAGTTCCTCAGCTTGAATGCGCACGAGTTCTGAACGGCGGAAGGCACCGGCAAAGCCCAGATAGATGAGCGCCTTGTCACGCAGGCCGGTCATATTTTCTTCGTCAAAGCAGTCAGCCAGCAGGTACAGGGTTTCCATGAGAATCGGGGACTTGCCCCGTTGAAACGTGCCTTTCTCCCGGCGGATGGCTGCCATGGCTGCGCGTACCATGCCGTCCTTGGCAGGATTGTTTTTGCCATAGCCTGCGGCAATATGGTTTTCGGAAATGGCGGTAATGCGGCGCGCCACCGTATTGGCCTTGGCATCATCAGCCAAATCGTTTATGTAATTGACAATGGTCTCCGGGGTCGTGGGCAGGTCGCGTTCCCCGTGGTATTGACACCAGTCGGCAAAATCGCTCCAGTCGCAGGCGTAGGCTTTCAGGGTGTTGTCAGCCTTGGCTTTTTCCAGACGGCGCTTGGCTTTGGCTGACAGCCGCTGATTGCTGGTGATACGCTGGTTTTTGACCAGCATGAAATTATCTTTAGTGTTCATAGCCTTTCGTCCTTTGCAAAATATATTCTTATCATACAACATTTTTCTGCTTAAAGCCAATAAAATAACCCTACCGCAACTGCGATAGGGTTATTTTATGATATATCAGCTTTTGGTGATATTTATGCGCAAATTAAAGGGCACGCTGAACCTTACCAGAACGCAGGCAGCGCGTGCAGACGTTTACACGTTTTACTTCGCCTTCAACAACAGCGCGTACACGCTGAATGTTCGGCTTCCAGGTACGTCTGGTCTTCAGGTGGGAATGGCTGACATTGTTGCCAGACAGTTCACCTTTTGCGCAGATTTCGCAAACACTTGCCATGTGTTACACCTCCTTAACCTGTGGGAGACTACTGCTCCTAACACACAATAATGGTATTTTAGCACAAAAAGGAGGGGGGTGCAAGTATTTTTACTTGACAGGGCGAAAATCTTTCCCGGAATCTTGCAGAAGTTGCAGGGAATGAGGAAAAATAAGCCATTATTATCAATTTATATTGTATAATGGCTTTATTTATATTAAAATACGACTATGGGATGAGGTCAGGTACTAAATCCTAAATTCAATATGGAATGGGTTGTGTTATGAAAAATTTCAGATTAACCGAAAAAGAAATGAATACGCTGGCTGAGCGTTATCCGACACCGTTTTTGGTGGCTTCGCTGGACAAAGTTGAGGAAAACTACCAGTTTATGCGCCGCCATCTGCCAAGGGCAGGCGTGTTTTACGCGATGAAGGCCAATCCGACACCTCAGGTGCTGCAAAAGCTGGCAGCCCTTGGCTCCCACTTCGATGTGGCTTCTGCCGGGGAAATGGAGATACTCCATGAGCTGGGGATTGGCGGAGAACAGATGATTTATGCCAATCCGGTAAAGGACAGGGCAGGCCTTAAAGCTGCTGCGGCTTTTGGTGTGCGCCGCTTTACCTTTGATGATGAATCGGAAATAGATAAGATGGCTGCGGCTGTGCCCAGCGCTGATGTGCTGGTGCGTATTGCGGTGCGCAATAACAAGGCCCTGGTCGATTTGAATACAAAATTCGGCGCTCCGGCAGAGGAGGCGCTGGAGCTTTTGCAAAAGGCGCAGGCTGCCGGCCTGCATGCCATGGGCATCTGCTTCCATGTGGGCAGTCAGTCCCTGTCAACGGCAGCCTATGAAGAGGCGCTGCTGGTGGCGCGCAAGCTGTTTGACAACGCTGAGGAACTGGGCATGCACCTGACGGACCTTGACATCGGCGGCGGTTTTCCTGTCCCCGATGCTGATGGGCTGAATGTGGATTTGGCCGCGATGATGGAGTCCATCAACAGGCAGATTGACCGCCTGTTCCCCGATACGGCTGTGTGGACGGAACCGGGCCGCTATATGTGCGGTACGGCGGTGAACCTCGTCACCAGCGTTATCGGGACAAAGAACCGGGGAGAAAAGCCTTGGTACATTCTCGATGAAGGTATTTACGGCTGCTTTTCCGGCATTATGTATGACCATTGGACATATCCGCTGCATTGCTTCGGCAAGGGAAAGAAAAGCCCGGCAACTTTTGGCGGCCCGAGCTGTGACGGCATAGACGTGCTCTATCGTGACTTTATGGCGCCGAAACTTAAAATCGGTGACAAGGTGCTGGTCACGGAAATGGGCGCTTATACCAGCGTCAGCGCTACGCGCTTCAACGGTTTTTATCTGGCGCCGACGATTATCTTTGAAGAACAGCCGGAATACGCTGACCGCCTGCATAGTGATGATGACCAGGCAGATAAGGCGGCGGTATGATGGACATAGCAGAGATAAAGCACATGCTCTTTCATGCCCTGACGGAAGAAGCCTTAGAGGAAAGACTGGACAAGGCCAAATCCCAGCAGGAGGTTTACGCAATCTTGCAGGAGCTTGACTACTTCACGCTGACCATGGAAGAGTTTCAGCAGGGGATAGCTGCTATGCAGGGTGAGCAGGAATAATTGCATATTTTTGAAGTCGTCCTCGCAGGAGGGCGGCTTTTTTTGCTATAGCCCTTTTCAGCGTCCGGCGTTTGGAGTATAATAGCGAAGTTACTGCATTTATTATATAGAATTTTGGGAGGCAGGTATGGAATTATTGATTGCAGCTCTGGGGCTTTATGCTTTGGGCACACTGGCGATTATCTGGCCCAAAGGTTTAGAACTTGCCGCACACTATACGGCCATGGGACTGGCAGCGGGTGCCAGTCTGCTGGTGTTGGCGGTGGCGTGTCAGTTTTTGAGCCTGGCAGGCTGGGGAATGCCTATTTATAATGATACAATCTGGCAGCTGGGACGGTATTCGCTGGCTGTGGACAGCTGGAGCGCGGCCTTTTTGCTGATTATCGGCTTGTCGGGGGCGGCGGTCAGCATTTACGGTATCGGTTACGGCCGCGGCTACCTGGGCAGCCGCATCCGGCAGCTGGCAGGGCTTTGGAACCTGTTTATCGGTTCCATGGTGCTGGTGGTGCTGGCCGGTGATGCCTTTACCTTTATTCTCGCTTGGGAAGTCATGGCGTTGGTTTCCTTTTTGCTGGTAAATCACGAGAGCGAGAAAAAACAGGTCGTGCATGCGGCGTACCAGTATATGGTCATGACACATATCGGTACGGCGGCTATCTTAATTGCCTTCTATATCTTAGGCAGTGGGGCAGAAAGTTTTGCTTTTAAAGATTTGGCGCATAGCAATTTGCCCCTGCATTTGCAGCATCTGGCCTTTGCCTGCGCTTTTATCGGCTTTGCCTTAAAGTCCGGGCTGATGCCGCTGCATGTGTGGCTGCCCAATGCTCATCCGGCAGCGCCCAGCCATGTGTCGGCGTTGATGAGCGGTGTTATGCTGAAAGTGGCTGTGTACGGGTTTGGCCGGTTTGTCTTTGAATTCATCGGCAGCGAGGTGCTGGCCTATGGCCTCATCGTCATGGTCATTGGCCTGTTGTCGGCTTTTCTGGGGGTATTGTACGCCTCTATGGAAAAGGATATGAAGCGTATTCTGGCCTATTCCTCTGTGGAGAACATGGGCATTATTTTCTCTGCTTTTGGCTGCGGCATGGTATTGACAGCTATGGGACACAATGGGCTGGCTATGGTCGCCTTTACGGCGGTGCTGGTACATTCTGTGGCGCACAGCCTGATGAAATGCCTGCTCTTTATGAGCGCCGGTTCTGTAATGCACGCTACAGGCACGCGCAATGTGGAAATGCTGGGTGCCCTGGCGGATAAAATGCCATGGACGGCGGCCTTCACCTTGGTGGGCTCTTTGTCACTTGCTTCCCTGCCCTTTACGGCAGGGCTGGTCGGTGAATGGCTGGTGCTGCAGAGCATGATGACGCTGGCTTTTCAGGCCGGCTCCACGGAATTGCGCCTGCTGGTCATTTTTGCCTTTGTGCTGCTTGGTCTGACAGGGGCTTTGGCGCTTGGCTGTTTTGTAAGGCTCTACGGTGTTGCCTTTTTGGGACGCCGCCGTTCCGGCCTTGTCCTAAAGGCACATGAAATGCCCTTTTCCATGCTGCTGGGCATGGGGATTGAGGCGGTGACCATTATCGTGGTGGGGATTATGCCTGCACCGCTGGTCGGGATGCTGCGCACGGTGCTGACCGGTGACAGCGAATCGCTGCCTGGCGGTGATTTCCTGAGCATCTGGTGGGACGGCGGCCAGTCGGTTGCTGTGTTCAGCCCATGGCTGCTTATGCTGTTGGCAGGTGTATTGCTTGTTCTGCTCAGCACCAGCCTGCTCAGCCGGAAGATTGTGGTCACGCAGGATGTTACATGGAACTGTGGTACAGAACCTACACGGCGCCAGCAGTATACGGCGACAGGCTTTTCCAAGCCGCTGCGCCGGGCGTTTGATTTCATTTTGAAACCGCGCCGGGAGCGTATTTTCCTGCAGAGGGAACACGCTTATTTCGGGCGCAGGCTGCAGTACAACCTGCAGATTCCCGACCAGTTTACGGACAGGCTTTACCGCCCGGTGGAGCATATTATGATACGCAGCGCGGAGTTTTTGCGCAAGCTGCAGCAGGGCAGTGTAAGGCTGTATATCGGCTACACGATGCTGGCGATGGTGGCAGTTCTTCTTTGGGGGGCGATGTGATATGGTAATGGACTTAATGATAGCAGCCGGACAGGCTGTACTGTTGCTGTGCGCAGCCCCCCTGATTGTCGGGATTATCAATAAGACGAAAGCCATCCTGCAAAAGCGGCAGGGGGCCAGCGTGTTTCAGGAATACTTTGACCTTTGGAAATGGTGGCAGAAGCCTGTCATCGTGACCAAGTATTGCAGCTGGGTGTTTTTGGCTGCGCCGGTGGTGTATCTGGCTGCCAGCATTATGGCTGCTATGATGCTGCCGGGGTTGCTGCAAAACGGCCTGCGCCTTGGCGATGCGTTTGTCTTTGTCTATATCCTCGCGCTCGGGCGTTTCTTCATGACGCTTGGCTCCATGGATTCGGCTACGGCCTTTGGCGGCATGGGCGGCTCACGGGAGATTTATATTTCCGTACTGGTAGAGCCGGCGGTGATGCTGGCCATTCTGGTCAATGCTGCCCGTTATGGTTCGACAACGCTTTCGCAGATGGTCATTGATTACAATGCTTTTTACTTTACCGTACCGGCGGTGATGGCAGGCGTGGCCTTTTTTCTGGTTATGCTGGCGGAAAACAGCCGCCTGCCCGTGGATAATCCTGACACCCATCTGGAACTGACCATGATTCATGAGTGCATGACTTTGGAATATTCCGGGCGTCTGCTGACCTTCATTCACTGGGGCAGCATGCTGAAGATTCTCTCCTTTCTGGTGCTGTTTAGTGCCCTGTACCTGCCGCTGCCGCTGCCCATCATCGTGAAGGTGCTGCTGAGCGCGGTGCTTATCGGTCTGGTGGAGACACTGAATAACAAAATGCGCCTGTTCAAAGTGCGCGTTTATTTGTCGGCAGCTGTCGTCATGCTGGCGGTGGCCTTTATTGCCCAGTGAGAAAGGAGTAAACAAGTGGAATATATAGTAGTCCTGCTCTTGTTTGTGGTCGTTGTGCAGACAAGGGTTATGGAATTGCGCCGCTCGGTTGTCTGCCTGATGGTGCAGTCGGGGCTTATCGCCTGCGCCTGCATTTTGGTGGGCATGAATCACGGCCTTTGGCATGCGCTGGTGCCGTGCCTGCTGACTATCGGTGTCAAGGTCATCTTCATTCCGGGTACGATGCTGCGCCTGATTGATAAAATCACCGCTGACAGGGAGATTTTTTCCGATATAAATGTAAATTACGCCACGCTGGCAGCTGCTGCCTTTTTGGTGCTGGGCTACATTCTGGCCGGGCGGTTTATGCTGGCACCTATCGCCAGAGATATCTTTGCCGCTACCATCATGATGATTATGACGGGGCTGGCGCTGATGGTCATGCGCCGCCGGGCTATCCTGCAAATGTGCGGCCTCATAACGCTGGAAAACGGTATTTACCTGCTGGGGCTTATCATCACGCAGGGCTTGCCGCTGGTAGTGGAGCTGGGCGTATTTTTGGACGTGCTCATCGCCGTGGTGGTGTTGGTGATTCTCACCAACCGCATGAGCCTGTCCTTTATGACTACGGATACGACTGTTATGAAAAAACTGAAAGGGTGAGGTAGCGGTATATGGAATTATGTTATATTTTGGCGCTGCCGCCCATCTTTGCCATGGTGGCAGCCAGCAATGTCCTGAGCCTGCCGCTGCTGCATTGGGCTGACAGGCTGACGGCCTGTGCCGTTTTCGGCAGCATCCTGTCCTTGGGCTATCATTTCGTGCCGGATGAGCCGCTGCGCATGAGCTACTTCTTTGTGGATGCGTTCAGCTTGTGGATGCTCTTCATCATCGGCCTGTTATATATGGCCTTTGCCTGGACGAGCAAGGCATATTTGGAAAGGGATACCAATATCCGTTACGGCTATCTGCGCCGTTTTACTCATTTGGAAGGGCGTTTCTATGCCCTGTCCCATCTCTTTGTCTGGACCATGATGCTGGTGGTGACAGTGGACAGTCTGGGGCTCATGTGGGTGACTATCGAAGCGACTACTCTGGTCTCGGCTTTGCTGGTGGCTTTTAAATTCACGCGCACCTCTTTAGAGGCGGCATGGAAGTATGTTATGGTCTGCACGGTGGGTATCTGTCTGGCGCTGCTGGGGACGATTATCGTCTACTATGGGCAGCTGCAGGTGATGGGGGATACAGCGCCCCTTAACTGGGATTTTTTACGGCAGCATGCCTTTATGCTGGACCCGGATTTAGCGAAACTGGCGTTTTGCTTCCTATTTGTGGGCTATGGCACAAAAATCGGTCTGGCGCCCATGCACGCCTGGCTGCCTGACGCTCATTCCGAAGCGCCGGCTTTGACCAGCGGCCTGCTGTCCGGCGCGCTCTGTATCTGTGCCATGTACGTATTGCTGCGGGCCACGGCTATTTTGCTGCCGGCTGTGGGCATGGACTTTATCAGCAATATGTATATCTATTTCGGCCTCTTTACCATTGCGCTGGCTGTTCCCTTTGTGGTAGTGCAGCGTGATGTAAAGCGTATGCTGGCTTATTCCTCTATGGAAAACTTCGGCCTGCTGGCCGCAGGCTTCGGCCTGTTTGTGCCGCTGGCGGCTGAGGCAACTTTGCTCCACATGTTCAACATGCTCTTGTAAAATACATGCTGTTTTACACCGCAGGAACTATCATGGAGACCTACGCGACCAAAAACATGATGCGCATTCATGGCATGATGCAGCAGGCGCCCCGTACAGCCATGTTCTGGCTGCTGGGCATTGTGGGCATCTTAGGCATGCCGCCCATGGGCGTATTCTTCAGTAAG
>JAGAYB010000129.1 GCA_017940705.1 Selenomonas sp.
AAATGCCCAAAAGCATGCCCAAAACTTAAGTCAGGGCAAATATGGAGGAATTCATCCCGGCGACAGCGAAGATAAAATTGCAGCTGCCATGGGCAAGCCCAGCCGTGTAAATGTCACGAATGGGGAAGGGGCTGAACTCAAGCAGTATGTTTTCAGCCACAATGGCAAAAGTGTTTACGTCTACACCTGTGACGGCGTGGTTACGGATGTATCTATGTAATCTGGAAAAATTTATGAGGTGATTAGTGTGAAAAAGAAAATTATGGCGTTATGCTTAGGGACGATGCTGAGTTTTTCGGCAGTGGCTATGGCCGTTACCCCGGACGCGCAGATTTTTTCCAATGAGCAGGAAAAAGCTGTGGCATGGACGGATACCATGCTGGTGAAGAATAAGCCCGTTGAAGCCTTGAAGCTGATGAGCAGTGAAGCGCAGAAGGAAATTGATGCCAATAAAATCACCGGTATCGCGCAGGAAATGACCAAACAAATGGGCAAATACAAAGCAGCGCAGTTTGTCGCCTGGACGCGCTTTGATCAGGCTGACCAGCTGGTGTACTTCATGTCCTTTGAAAAAGAACCCGTGGTGCGCTGTGTTTTGATTTTCGATAAGCAGGGGAATCTGCTAAACTTTGGTCTGACACCGGTCAAGCAGAAGGCAGAAGCAGATAAAAAGTGATTGTGAATCAGGAGAGCATTATGAAGTACGAATACAAGACGAAAGGCACCTGCAGCAGGAAGATAACCGTTGAGCTGGAGGGCAAGATTATCAAGTCCGTAGAGTTCGAGGGCGGCTGTGCCGGCAATACCTCAGGTATTGCCAAGCTGGTGGCCGGCATGGACATGGACCATGTCATTGAGCGCTTCGCTGGCAATACCTGCGGTGCGCGTCCCACTTCCTGCCCAGACCAGCTGGCCAAGGCTTTGCAGGAGGCCTATGCAGCCCAGCAGGCATGAGTTTTTAAGGATATTGAGGAAAGCGTGAGCAGATGATATTTGACAGTCATATCCATACGGAGTTTTCTGCCGATTCGGAGATGAAGGCCAGCGAGGCTCTGCAGGCTGCGGCTCGGCAGGGCTTCGGGCTCGTCTTTACGGAACATTTGGATGCCGATTATACCAGCAAGGAGGGCAAGACCTTTTCCTTTGAGCCGGAGGATTATTGGCGCACTTACAGTCCTGTGCGCGGCGATAACCTGCATCTGGGGGTGGAAATCGGCATGCGTGAGAGCACCTGTGATTTCAGCGCGGAATTTTCCCGGCGCGTGCCCTTTGATATGGTGATATGCTCCCAGCACATGGTGGATGATTTGGATATTTACTATCCCGATTATTATGAGGGCAAGGACAAACAGACTGCCTACCACCGTTATTTCGTGCAGATGGCGGAAAATTTGCGGCGCCACAGCTTTGCCAATTCACTTGGCCATATTGACTACATCTGCCGCTATGCGCCCTATGCTGATGCAGAGATTCACTACGCTGAATTTGCCGATGAAATAGACGCGGTGCTAAAGACGGCTGTCGCTACGGACACGGTGCTGGAAATAAACACCCGACGGCTGGGCGATAAGTCGGCGCTGGAAAATCTTGCCCCCATATATAAGCGGTATCGGGAATTGGGCGGCCGTTTTGTCACTTTAGGCTCAGACGCCCATACGCCTGAGGCGGTGGGGGCACATCTCATGCTGGCCTATGACTTTGCCGAGAGCCTGAACCTTCAGCCGGTGACCTTCAGGCAGCGGCAGATGGTGAATAGTCAGAAATAATTTTCCTGTTGCCTTGTGTTATAAGGCAAAAACTGTTAAAATGATATGAGATTCTATTTTGATAGGAGGGCTATCTAATGAAGCATATTAAGACGGTGAACAAGCCGAGCATGCAGAAGACCCTGAAGACGGGCGGCTGCGGCGAGTGTCAGGCTTCCTGCCAGTCCGCTTGCAAGACTTCCTGCACGGTGGGCAATCAGGTTTGCGAAAAGTAAGCAGTTGCTTTATTACAGGCCTTTCCAGTTTCTCTGGAAGGGCTTTTATATTTGTGTTGCATTGTGAAAGTTAGGAGTTGCAATGAAAGCCAGGATTCATAAGTTTATACAAAACGGTACCTATATACTGCTGGACATCAACAGCGGTGCTGTGCATGTTGTGGATAAAATGATTTACGAAATCATGGACATCTTTGACGGGGAAAATGATGCCGAGGTTATAACAGCCTTGCAGGGCAGCTATAAAAAAGCTGATCTGGAAGAGGCGCTGGACGAGCTGCACGCGCTGATGGACGAGGGCGAGCTCTTTGCCCCGGACATTGACGTGCCCCCGACCTTCAAGCAGAAGGGGCTGGTAAAATCCCTGTGCCTGATGATTGCTCAGGACTGCAACCTGCGCTGCAAGTACTGTTTTGGTGACGGCGGCAGCTATGGTCAGGAGCGCGCCATCATGAGCCCGGAAACCGGCAAAAAGGCTGTTGACTTCCTGATTAAAGCCAGCGGCCCCAGAAAACATCTCGAAATGGATTTCTTCGGCGGTGAACCCCTAATCAATATGAAGACGGTGAAAGCCGTCACCGAATACGCCCGCAAGCGTGAGCAGGAAACGGGCAAGAAGTTCAAGCTGACGCTGACGACCAACGGCCTCTTATTAAATGACGAAAACATTAAATGGCTTAATGACAACGACTTTTCCCTTGTGCTCTCGCTCGATGGCCGCAAGGAAGTCCATGATGCCATGCGCCCTGATGTGGGGGGTAGCGGCTCTTACGACCGCGCTATCAAAAATTTCCACAAATGCCTTGATTCCCGCAAGGGCGGCGATTGGGATTACCGCGGTGTTTACACTTACCTGCGCGGCACTTACACGAAGAACAACATGGACTTTACGAAAGACGTGCTTTCCATGAATGATGAGGGCTTTGATATCCTCTCGATGGAGCCGGTGGTCTTAAAGGACAGCCCCCTGGGCTTTACCGAGGAAGACCTGCCCCGTATCAGCGAGGAATACGATAAGCTGACCGAGGCTTATATGAAACGCCATCATGAGGGCAAGGGCTTCTTCTTCTTCCATTTCAACATGGATTTATCCAACGGCCCCTGCGTGGC
>JAGAYB010000014.1 GCA_017940705.1 Selenomonas sp.
GTCAAAAACCTGCAGCAGCACCTGTACGTCCAATGGATGCAGACCGATGGTCGGCTCGTCAAAGACAAAGACCGCATCTTCCTGTGTCCTGCCCATCTCGCTGGCCAGCTTCAAGCGCTGCGCCTCACCGCCTGAAAGCGCCGGCGTGTCCTCCCCTAAGGACAAATAGCCCAGTCCCAAATCATCGAGGGTTGCCAGCTTCGTGTAAATCTTTTTATAATCCTTAAAAACGGGCAACGCCTCTTTGACTGTCAGCGCCAAAATCTCCGGCAGACTGTAGCTTTGCTTTTGACCTTTTCCCTGCCAGCGTATTTCATCGGCTTCTTTGCTGTAACGATGCCCGTCACAATCCGGGCAGGTTATGGTCACGTCCGGCAAAAACTGGACATCCAGAGATATCTGCCCGGTACCGTCACAGGCAGGACAGCGGAGTTTGCCTGTGTTATAGGAAAAAGCACCTGCCTTCCACTTTTTTTCTTTGGCTGTTTCCGTCCCGGCGAACAATTTTCGCAGCTCATCCAGCACACCGCTGTAGGTAGCTACCGTGGAACGTATGTTGATGCCGATGGGCGAAGCATCAATAAGATTAACCCGGCGTATTCCTTCGGCGCTGACATTTTTCACCTGCGGTGGCAGGCTGTGCCCCTCAGCTGCGGCTGTCAGTCCCGGAATCAGGCATTCGAGCACCAGCGTGGTTTTGCCGGAGCCGGAAACTCCGGTCACAACGGTCAGCCGCCCCTGAGGAATCTCCACCCGCAGCGGCTGAACCGTATGCAGGGCATTGGTTTCCAAACTAATTGTCCCCTGCTGAAACAATGCCTTCCCAACAAATTTCTGGCGCAGGGCAGAATTTGCGCCTGTTTTCATAAAGGGCGCTATCTTGGATTCTTTGCATTGCAGCACATCCTTTAACGCCCCGGCATAAAGCAGGCTGCCGCCTTCGCTGCCAGCCTGCGGCCCCAACTCAATCAGATAATCGGCATGTTCCAGCACATGAACATCATGGTCAACCAGCACTACAGAATTGCCATCAGCCAGCAGGCTGTCGATAACCTCCAGCAGCCCTTCAATGTTGGCCGGATGCAGCCCGATGCTCGGTTCATCAAGCACGTAAAGCACTCCCGTGGTTTCATTGCGTACAGCCCTTGCCAGCTGTACGCGCTGGCGCTCGCCGGTCGACAGGGTACTGCTGGCCCGGTCAAGAGTCAGATAGCCCAGCCCCAAATCTTTCAGCCGTTTGGCATTATCTGTAAATGACTCAATGATGCTCTCCGCCATGGGGCGCATTTCCTCCGGCAAAGTCCCCGGCACAGCCTGCACCCACAAAATAAGGTCATCAAGCGTCATCGCCGTTGCCTCAGCCAGATTCTTACCGGCCAGACGCGTAGAACGCACTTTGGCAGACAGGCGCGTACCGTCACAATCAGGGCAGACCGCCTCATGGAGAAATTTTTCCACCCGCTTCATGCCCTTTTCATCCTTGACCTTGGACAGAGCATTTTCCACCGTGTAGACGGCATTGTAATAAGTAAAATCCATCTCCCCTGCCACGTTGGTTTTCTCGTTGACATACAATATATGTTTTTTCTCGGCCGGGCCGTGAAAAACGATGTCCTTTTCCGCCGGCGTCAAATCCCTGAAGGGTACGTCAGTCCGCACGCCCATCTCCCGGGCAATATCCTTCATCAATGACCACATAAGGGTCTGCCATGGTGCCACAGCCCCCTCGTCAATGGTCAGGCTGTCATCAGGCACCAGACTGGCTTCGTCAACAGTCCGCACAACACCTGTGCCCGAACATCCCGGACAGGCACCCTCAGAATTAAAGGCCATGGCCTCCGCCCCCGGGCCGTAAAATTCCTCACCACACACCGGACACTTAGTGGGCAGCATCAAAGCTACGCCCATATCCGGCGGACATAGATGCCCATTGGGGCAGGCATGGCTTCCCAGCCGGGAAAACATCAGCCGCAGGCTGTTTAAAAGCTCCGAAGCCGTGCCAAAGGTACTGCGGACACCGGGAATCCCCGGCCTTTGATGCAGCGCCAGAGCTGCCGGCACATGACGGATTTCCTCCACATCAGCCTTACCGGCCTGTGTAATGCGGCGGCGCGTATAGGTGGACAGTGCCTCCAGATAGCGCCGGGAACCTTCCGCATAGAGCGTGCCCAAAGCCAGCGAGGATTTTCCCGAACCGGAAACGCCGGCAATGGCGGTCAGTTTGCCTAAAGGTATATCCACATCAATATTTTTCAGGTTATGCACTTTTGCGCCACGCACGATAATATTTTGCGGCTGCTTTTTATCACTACTTGCCATTTATCATCCCTCAGTTTCACCTTATCTTCTCAGCAATTTAATATTCCACCTGCCGCCGTTTATTTCCTGCTTGCTGTCATCAGATATTATTGACATATGTCATAAATATGCTATAATTTCATTAAGACATATGTCAAAAATTATTTTTGGAGGTTAGTAATGAGCAGGCCCCTCAAAAAAAGGCGCATCTGCGCCATCCCGATTTCTTCACGGTTTCTGCCGGATACAGCTGCCTCCGGCGAATCAGCACCGCCTGTCAGGATATCGCTGGAAGAATATGAGTGTATCCGGCTGCTGGATTATGAGGGCATGACACAGGAAGAATGTGCTGCGCAAATGGGAGTTGCCCGGACTACGGTGCAGGCTCTCTATGTTGCTGCCCGCAAGCGGATTGCCGGCTGTCTTGTCGAAGCTCGTCCTTTGCTGATTGAAGGCGGCAATTTTGAACTTTGTCCGGCTTGCCGTTTTAACCGTCACCCCAGCAGATTTTTTTTACGGAAAGGAAGTAAAACAACTATGAAAATTGCAGTTACCTATGACAACGGCCAGATTTTTCAGCATTTCGGGCACACCGCCCAGTTCAAGGTCTATACGGTAGAAAATAATGCCGTCACCGAGTCCCATATTCTGGACAGCAACGGTGCCGGACATGGCGCTCTGGCCACGCTGCTCCACGATGAACAGATTGATACGCTTATCTGTGGCGGTATCGGTGCCGGCGCTCAGAACGCTCTGGCTGAAGCAGGCATTACCCTCTACGGCGGCGTACAGGGCGATGCCGATGCCGCAGTAAATGATTTGCTGGACGGCAAGCTGGCCTACGACCCGGCGGTACACTGTGACCATCACGGCCATGGACACGGTGCAGGCCACACCTGCGGCAGCCACGGCTGTGGCGGACACGGACATGGACATATGCACCAACACGGTCATAACCACCAGAATTAAAAAAACAGGAGCGTATTAACATGAATGCCGATTGCGCCAACTGCCCCAGCCATGCCTGCTATACCAAAGGCGTGAACTGCACGGGAATTGCCAGGGAAACCATTCTTTCCGCCTACGACGAGCAGGAACGGCAGATTATGAAGGCCGCCGCCTATGTGGAGGGCACCTTCTACAGCAACATAACACGCCTGCAGGAAACAGCGGAATTTGCTAAAGCCATGGGCTATAAAAAACTGGGCATGGCCTTCTGTATCGGCCTGAATGCCGAAGCAAAATACATTGCCCGGTATTACAGGCAGCAGGGCTTTGATTTTTACAGTGTCTGCTGTAAGACCTGCAGCTTCAATAAAAAGGAACTGGGCTTAAAACAGGTCAAGCCGGAACTTGACCATGAGGCCATGTGCAATCCAAAGATGCAGGCTAAACTGCTCGCTGACAAAGACGTGGAACTTTTTATCTCCTGCGGCCTGTGCGTAGGCCATGATACCCTGTTCAATTCCGCCTGCCCCGGGCCTGTCACCACGCTGGCAGTCAAGGACAGGCTGCTGGCTCACAATCCTCTGGGGGCTATCTACTCACGCTACTGGAAACGCAAGCTGGGTATCATGGACGAAGGAGAAGTATAAGCATAAAAAAATAACGGCAGACAGCATATCGTCTACCGTTATTTTTTTATGTCTTAAACCTCGGCGCTTACGTCTTTTTCCTCAGGGAACAGATAGCTGTATCTTTCCTTGAATTCTGCCGGGGTCATGCGATAGGCATTGGCCAGTCCCGGGTCATCGAGGTCGCCTCTTTCCAGACGCATCATGAGGCCTCTGGCTATCTGATAATGAACGGAGTCAATGTTGACCTTGCGCACCTTCGTTTTGCCCGTGGCCGGGTCTTTGATATCCTCAAACCGCATGGGCACGGCCTTGTTGTCCTGAATGGAGATTAAAGCGCCGCTGTCCCCGGACATGAGGAACTGTACAGCCGAATAGCCCAGCTGACGGGCATAGTCGATATCGTAGGCAATCGGTGCCGTGCAGCGGAGTTCATAGCCGATTTCCTTATCAATGACCGTAATCTTGATGTCAAGTTTCTTGACCTCAGCCAGTACAGCCTGTTTGAGGATTTCACCGAAGTCAAGTTCGCTGTAGCGGATATGTCCATGCTCATCGGTGACTACCGTCCCCAGCTTCTTAAAGTCCTCAGGAGCAATCTTTTCGATTACGCCCTCAGCGATTACGGCGACACCGTAGTTTTTGCCGGTGAGGTAACGCTTTACAATCGCGCCGGTGATGATATCCACCACCTGCTGCAGAGGAATCTTATCCTCGGGGAATTCCTCGGGAATAATGGTCAGGGCTGCGCCTGCGCTGCGCCCCATCCCCAATGCCAGATGTCCTGCCGTACGTCCCATAGCGATGGTGAAGTACCAGCGGTTGTTGGTCGTGCGGGCATCCTCCATCAGGTTTTCGACTTCCTGCGTGCCAAAGGCCCGGGCAGTTTCAAAACCGAAGGTCGGAATTCCTTCCGGCAGCGGCAGGTCATTATCAATGGTTTTAGGCACATGCACTACATTGATAGTGCGTCCCATCTTCCGGGCATAATCGGAAACAGCCGCCGAGCTGTAAGCCGTATCATCACCACCGATGGTGACCAGATGTGTTACCCCCAGCTCCGTCAGAGTTTCTACCACCGTACGCAAATCGGATTCCTTTTTGGTCGGATTGAAGCGGGACATCTTAAGAATGCAGCCGCCGGTCAGATGAATGCGGCTGATATTTTTCGGTTCCAGTCTGACGTAATTTTTCTCGCCGCGAGCCAGACGGGAAAAGCCGTCGTACATCCCCAGTACGTCCCAGCCCTGCCGTGTGGCTTCGTTTACCACGCCGGAAATAACGCTGTTAATCCCCGGAGCCGGGCCGCCACCGCAAACAATCGCAATCACATTTTTGATACCAATCATGAAAAAATCCCCCTTTTTATAGACTACAGTATAGAACTTTCGCCTAAAAAGGGGAGATTTCCTGCTTTTTTATGAATTTTTAATGTTTCCCCATGTGAGAACGTTTGGTGACATTTGATTTATTTCTCACTTTTGCACGCCGGCTCCTGTCGTTCCGGCCTTTATGCGCGGCACCCTTGCGATTGGCATATTTTGACAAAGGCTTGGCCTTGGCTTTTTTTGCCTGCCGTTCCTGTTTTATTTCCTGCATGATTTTGGCCTGCTTTTCCATGCGGTTCTGATGCCGCTCCGAGTGCTCCTTGCGGATACGGCTCTTTATGCCGGCCTCAATACGGCGCAGCAAATCATACTGCCGGGCATTGACAAATGTTACGGCTTTGCCGTTTTCCCCGGCGCGGCCTGTACGGCCAATGCGGTGAATATAGCTTTCCGTGTCATGGGGAATATCGTAGTTAAAGACATGGGTCACACCTTCGATATCCAGCCCCCGGGCCGCGATATCCGTAGCGCAGAGAATCTGCAGTTCTGCCTTGCGGAAACGTTTCAGCACCAGAGCACGCTGCACCTGTGACAAATCACCATGCAGCTCGTCTACGAGGTAGCCTCTGGCTGCCAGCGCCATGGTGACCATGTGGGCGCGCTGCTTTGTATGGCAGAAC
The DNA here is from genome assembly GCA_017940705.1 of Selenomonas sp. The sequence goes on from JAGAYB010000014.1 coordinate 5,881, forward strand.
ACCATGGCCAGATACGGATTGTCGCTGTTGATGCACTCACAGAGACGGTCAATTTTATTTTCTTCGGTGGTGTCAATGATAATCTGCTCAATGGCATCGAGGGTGATATGCTCACTCTTAATCTGAATATTTTCCGGCGCCTGCATGTACTGCGCCGCCAAGGCCTTAACCCGTGGCGGCATCGTGGCCGAAAAGAGCATGAACTGCCTGTCATTGGCCGCAGCCTTAAGCAGCACCTCTACGTCCTCGATAAAGCCCAGTTTCATCATTTCATCAGCTTCATCCAGCACCACTTTGTTGACATTATTTAAGCTTATGGTCTGACGGCGCAGATGGTCCAGCAAACGTCCCGGCGTGCCGATGATAAGCTGGGGATGACGGCGCAACTTCTGCTTTTGCCGTTCAATATCCTGTCCGCCGTAAATTACCAAAGAGGAAACGCCTGCGGCCTCCCCGACCACAGCAGCCACCTTGGCTACCTGTATGGCCAGCTCACGGGTCGGCGTCACGATGAGCGCCTGCGCCACCTCAGCCTGCGGTTTAATTTTTTCCAGTATGGGCAGCAGGAAAGCCAGTGTTTTGCCTGTGCCTGTCTGCGCCTGCACGATGATATCCCTGCCGGCACGCGCTAACGGAATAGCCTTTTCCTGTACCGGCGTGGCCTCACGAATGCCCTGCCGAGCCAGCACGTCACAAATATTCTGGGAAATCCCCAATTCTGCGAATCTTGTCATTATGACGAGAGTACCTCCGTCCCTGTTTCCGTAATCAAAATGGTCTTTTCCCACTGGGCAGACAGCTTCTTATCCCTGGTGCGCACCGTCCAGTTGTCCTTGGCATCTACCACCACATGCTTTTTGCCCTGATTTATCATCGGCTCTACGGTAAGAACCATGCCGGGCACCAGCAGCATGCCGGTACCGGGATAACCCTCATGGGGCACAAAGGGTTCCAGATGGAAATCCTTGCCGACACCATGGCCGCCTAAATCCGTCACAACACTGTAGCCATTGGCATGGGCATAATCACCGCAGGCGGCGCTGATATCCCCCAAAAAGTGCCAGGGCCGTGCCGCGGCAATGCCCCGTTCCATGCACTCTTTGGTCACGCGCACCAAGCGCTCAGCCTCCGGGGAAACCTCGCCGACCATGAACATTCTGGAAGCATCGGCATAGTAGCCATTAAGAGTTGTCGTAATGTCTACATTGACGATATCACCTTCCTGAAGAATGGTCTTTTTCGAGGGGATGCCGTGGCAGACCACATCATTGATGGAAATGCAGCAGCTCTTGGGAAAGCCCTCATAATTGAGACAGGAAGGATATGCCCCGTGGGATTCTATATACTCCTGCACCGCCTTGTCCACCGTTGCCGTATCCACTCCCGGCTTAATCAGGGACGCAGCCACATCCAGCGCTCCGTCATTTACGACACCGGCCGCCCTAATCATGGCAATGTCTTCCTTGTTGTTGATAATCTTTCTGGGCGGACGCACCTGCCCCTTAAAGACATCAAACTTGATTTCCTTGATACGTTCATCAAAATCAGCATGGCATTTCTTATATTTCTTGCCGCTGCCACACCAGCAAAGTTCATTTCTCTGCATAAAATGCACAATCTCCTTCAAAATATTCACTATCATAATTTATCTGTCTGTCCTAATTAAAATACACAATACATTATTATAACCCTATTACCATCTTTTGACCATAGTCAAAAGCAGCAAATATTTTTCGGGGCAAATATTTTTCCATTTTTTAGCAGCTGTGCCTGCCCGGAAGTTTTAAGACCAATTTGACCTGTCAGTTCATAATATGTTATACTAATCAAGGTTTTGTGTCTACAAGTTAAAGGAGGTTTTTTACTTGCGTTTGGCAAAACATGGCTGCCTGCTCGCGGCAGCTGCTATTTTCTTCGGTTCAGCTGCCTTGGGCGAAGCTGCCGGCTTTCATCTCGGTGATACCGGCAGGGAAGTGGTAGAGATTCAACAGGCTCTGGTCAGCCGCGGCTATGACGTCACCGTGGACGGTGATTACGGTCCGGCAACAAAGGCTGCTGTAGCGGAATTCCAAAATGACAATCATCTGACTGTCGACGGCGAAGTCGGCAGCGCATCCTATCAGGCTCTGCTCCACCGCAGCCTGCCCGCAGGTACCCATAAATCTTATCTTGCCGGACAAAACGGCATCGTAAACCTTGCCCGGCAATTTCTGGGCGTCCCTTATGTCTGGGGCGGTTCTTCCCCCAACGGTTTTGACTGCTCGGGGTTTGTGCAGTACGTTTACGCCCAGCAGGGTATCAGCCTCCCCCGGACGGCTGACATTCAGGCCACTGCCGGATATCCGGTAGACAAAGCTGACCTGCAGCCCGGCGACCTGGTATTTTTTGCCGGTGATTATGTAAATATTTCCCATGTGGGCATTTATGTGGGTGACGGCAAAATGATACACGCCTCCACCAGTTACGGCATTGCCTACGATTCCTTATCCCGTGATTACCGGGTAGCTCATTACGTTGGTGCCTGCCGGGTATTATAAAACCACAGCAAAAATCCTCCGTTGACCTGTCAATCTCTGACTTGTCAACGGAGGATTTTTTTCTTTATATAAAGACTTTCATTTATATATCAATTGCTTGCCATCATCACTCAGACGCACGGACAGGGGAAAATTGCCTGCTATGGCAATCCCTTGCCCGGCCTGCAACAACACCTTACCTGCGGCAGCTTTTTCCGTCACAGAAATTTCCATTCCCGTCAAATCGGCTTTACCTGCGACAGACAAAGTGCCTGCCGCATTCAGCAGCAAGGTACCTTTTCCGTGCAGATTGCCCTGTACTTTGCCATTGCCACCGAATCTTCCTCCTGCCAGCAATACATCACCGGCAAGTTCGCCCTGCTTGCCGTTTACGTCAGCAGCCAGCAAGAGCGTTCCCTCCTGCACGCAAGTAACTCCTGTGTAGGTGTTTTGTCCCGTAAGCGTCAGCGTGCCTGCGCCTTCCTTAATCACACTGCCTTCGCCTGTGATTGTGCCGCTGAAACAATCCTCATCCATGGTATTTACGTGCATTTGCGACAAGGTTTCTCGCTGGGGTGCCAGCAAATCCTGTCCATAAAGTTCCCCTTGCCGCCCAAGGTCGATGATTGCCGTTTGGCTGTCATCCTGTAATGATGTTACTGTAAATTCCTTGCCCAAAGGCTCGTCAGTTTTTTTGAAATAGAGTCTCTGCTTCACTGACCCTTTTTGAAACTCTACTGGCAGACCTTTCTGTCCCGGCTGCAGAACCCGTTGCCAACTGCCTTTTTCGCCCAGACGAATCCAGTCATCCACATCCTGCAGCCGTGCTGTTTCAACTTCCGAAGGACTAAGCAGATAGACGGTCTTTCCATGTGGATTGGTCAGAGCAACGGTCACTGTATATTTTTCCCCTTGCGGAATATATACTGCCTGCTTAAATGGGACAATGCGGTAGCCCATCAGCTTGGAGGTGCCATCTTCACCAAAGATGCCCTGCTGTCTGTACACAAGTTTTCCGGCCATAGCCTCCGTGCGCTGTCCGCGGCGTACCTCAATAGTATACGCCATGCCATCAGCCCAGGCAAAAAAGCCCATGCCGGTAAGGAACGCATCATCACGGCCGGTATAACCTGCTCCAAAAGCGGAACCTGTTGGCACTGTGGCTTCAATATCGTTGGCAAAATCGCCGGAAGCTAACTGACCGTTGCGTTCATGGGTGCTGATATAGGATACACTGCCCTTATCCAGATTCATCTCAAAGGCTGTGAACATCATAGAAGTTTTATCCGCATAGGAAAGATAAGCATAACCATTTTCTCCCCAGCCATCGCCCCAACTGTTACGGATAATCCATGCTCCCTTCTGTTTGGGTATAACGGCATCTTTCATATTCTTTGCTGTAAAGACAAAATCATCATCCCAGCCTATCACATCTACACCATGATTTACAGGTCCTGCCTTGGAACCATAAAAGGCCGTAGCAAACGTATTTTTGCGCATGGGGTCACAGTTGAGTGCGAAGGAAATCGCACCATACTCTTTAATCATCTGCTTGATCATAGCACGGTTGGCCGCCTTTCCCTCCGGCACCATCAGTATATTTTTGAGTTGCAGCACAGGCGGTAAATATTTTTTGGGTGCCACGATGTTTTTCACGGTTTCCCCCTGTTCCCAGATAAGCCCTGTGCCGTTGGCCATCATGACCTCCACTTCACGAAAAGGAAATCCGCCCTGATAGACTTTCATGGCAAACGGTCTGTAATAATTATGAACCTCCGGCGGACGGGAATGATATACGCTATCCTCTTCCACTTCCGTAGGTGCCGCCGCCGATATCCATGCCAGATACCATTCTGAAAGGTCATAAGGCTTTGTCTGCACATTATAGGGAATGCCTGCCTTTTGCAGCTGCGTATAAACATTGGATTCCACCGCCGCGATGGCCGAAAAAGCCCAGCAAGTGCCATATATCCCCTGATTGCGAATGGCATTTATGCGCGCCTTGGCCGGGTCATAACCGCTATCCCGATCTTCCGGCACGGCAAGACGCAGATCATAAAAATGCGGCAGCTCTTCTTCTGCCGCCTGCGCCAGCGCAGGAAACAGACTACTCCCCCAAAGAATCGCCGTCAGCATAAAGATTACCAATAGCGGCTGTTTTGCTAACTTCATCTCTGTTTCCTCCCGTCTTTAATGATATTATTCACTAGATCCCAATTTGCCGGAACGTCTCAAAGACGCCTGCAAAGCCTTATGCTCTGCCCTTGTCATGTTCAGATGATGCAAGAGCTCATATTGCACTTGAAATATTTCTGCCTGCAAAGCCGCGTTGTCCCCGGCCAAAGGCAGTGCTTTTTCTGTTTCCCTAAAACCTTCCCGATAGTCCTTGTACACATTTTTGTACAAATCGGCCAGCAGTACATGAACCTTGGCCTTCAACTCAGCAGGCACTTTTTCCTGCTGCAGCAGCCACAAAGCAGCTTCACGCACAGCATCCGCATGGCTTTTATCGTACTTGGTGACATAGGCATAGCCCATAGACAGCTTCCTGACATAAATATAGGGCTTCTGCTCATCACTGGCTGCCGCAATCGCTTTATCCAAATCAGCCAGTGCATGAGGAAAATCGGCCATTCCCTGATAATAATACTGCCCACGCCGCAGGTAAAAGTTGGGAGATTCGCCCAGTATTTTATGCGCCTCGGCAAATTTTTGACCGGCCTGCCGCATCTGCCCGGCCAGAGCATACATTGTAGCCTGTCCCAATACTGCCATGCCGCAACGGTCATCTAACGCCAGCGCACGATTAAAGTCAATGGCCGCTTTTTTCGGTACACCCAAATGCAGATATGTCTCACCGCGCCCTACAAGAAAAGCAGTATAGGTCGGATAATCAACCAGAGCTTGCGTGTAAATTTTCTCTGCACCTGCGTAATCGCCACCAGCTTCCAGTGTCATGCACTGTTCCTGATAAGTGCTGATAGAAGGAATTTTCTCCGCAGCAGATGCCGCAGATATGGTCAGCCAAACAGCCGCTATCACTGCCAAAAACCGACGTAAAACATCCATACTCCGTTCCTCCTCTTACCACATTCTTCTGAGCATCACGGCAGCGGATATATCCTTGTCGTGACGGCCTTTCTGCATAAGCACATCTCCCGACAACTGCCAGCCCGGCGTAAATTCCGTATCGGCAGACAACGACAATAAAAGGTGCGTCTTATCCTGATGATTGCGCAATGTATACGCATTTGCCGCATCACCTTCGTAATGAAAGGACAAATAAGGGTCGGCACCACAAAAGGCATGCTTTACCCCTGCACGCAGGGAATAGCTTCCCTTGCCGAGATAACGTTTGAACTCACAGCCCAACTGCATGGCAAAGTAAGTGTTTTGCTGTGCATCCACTTTATGATTATTGATACCGGCACCGCTTTCATTAAATCCCGGCTGACGCAAATAGGAAAGCTGCAAGCCGGCGTAGGGACTTACATGCCATATTCTGCCGTCTTCAGCATGCAGGTCGTATTTATATTCGCCGCCCAGTTCCAGCAGATGACTGTCATACCGCGCCTGTGCCTGACCTCTCGGCACACTGCGGTACAGGCGGTTGCGCTGCACACCGTAATCCAGATATATATAAGCATCATGTGAGCCGTTATGATAACCGCCATAAATTCCTGCACGGGTATCATAGCTGTTTCCGTGGACAGAGTCCTGCCCATAGCTCATTGCATTGTAGCTTATAAACAATCCTGCCCGAAAGTTTTTTCCCACACTCCTGTCCCAGCCGCCGCTTATCGCCTGTCCGTGATAGTTGGCACCGCCCTGCATATCGCCCCAATGCTTGGTAAACTTCACCCAGACGTTGTTTTCCGCAGCGACAGGAAGGTTTACAGGCACTTCTACACCACCTGTGTTTTCGCCTTCATCATCACTTAACCTGCTTGCAGGCAATGCCACCTTCACCGGGGCGGTTGCAAAAGCCGTGCTCAGCCGGTCTCCGATAACCTGTCCGGCAATGGTACTTTGCTGTACCATAGACATCATCTGCGGAGCGCCGCTGCTGCCGATGGCCTGCAAGGCGGATTTTGCTGCCGGTACATCGAGATTGTACAAAATGCGCATTTCCTCGCGCCGCTCAGCGGAAAGTCCTTTATACATCTTCTGCATGGCTTCGTATGTTTCCGCCTGCTGATCGTTTATACTGCCAAGATTATTGGCAGATACGGCGGTAACGGCAACAGAATTTCCCGTCACTGCAGCAATATTATCCAGCATGCCCGAGACATGACGGGGCACAGTTTCATTTACTGCCTTGCCGCTGACGCTCTGTGCCGTGAGAATTTCCTTGCGCTCTCCGGGCAGGGCATTGCGCAATTCTGCCGCCGAGCCGTCTATATTTGCGCTGCCCGTAACCTCAATCTTGCCTGCCAAGCCTGTGGCATCTCCCTGTAAAATTCCATCAGACACGAGGCTGCCTTCAATCTGCATATTATCATTGCCAGAGCGCGAGCCGATAGTACCATGATTAAGCAGCTTGCCTGTGGTATCATCGCTGTAACCGGTATAGATATTACCGCTTTGGTCGTTTAGCTTGTAGCTGCCACCTATGAGTGCCGCCTCCTTTGCCACCTGCACACTCACTACATCGGCCTTGCCGCCATACACCAATGTCCCGGCATTTACCTTCATCTTCATATTATTACTGCCCGTAATTGCACCGCCATAGCGCATATCGGCATTAAAATTAAGATTTGTCACCAAATCCGGCACATACTTATTATAGGGAATGAGCTTGCCGTCATATTGGAGCACGAGTCCGCCCACATAGACGGTATTGCCGTTAGCTCTTGTCTCTGCCGTAACGCTATCGGTTGCTGTGATGCCGCTGTCCGCAGTAAAGTTTCTCCAGTTGCTGGTAATCGCGCCATTTATCTGCGCTCCGGCGTTGATGTTGATATTATCCACGAAGGCTTCTTCCCCAATATAGATGGCATTGCCACTGCCTGTAAGCGTACCGCTGACATTTACCGTGGCCATCTTATCATTCAAATCACCGTTTTCTAAATCCGTAATACTGAAATCATCCAGCGCATGTTCAAAATCCTTCAAGCCAACATTGTATGACTTGGTGATAACACCATTTTCCACACTCCGCTTGTAGCGCATATAGGAGCCGCGATATTCCATATTTGCCCCCAGCGAATTGGCACCAAATTCCAGCCAGATGGCATTGCCGTTTTTCCCCGTGGCAGTAACCGTACCGTCTACATTGAGAACGTGATTCTTCCCGTAGGCGGTCAAAATGCCAGCCCCGTAAGTTCCATCTCCATGAACTTCCGACCCTTTGGCTACGGTAATGGTATCATTCAGACCATCCACACGTATGCCCACAGCTCCCGGACCTGCGGCATAGATATTTCCAGCCTGCGTGATATTGTTGTGCGAGCCATAGATATGCAGCCCCACACCGTAGGTTGCGGTGTTATACCCATCAATATAAGCCGTCCCCTCACTGTTGCGTGCAGAAAAGCCCTGCGTATTGATAAGCGCCATCCCATCATTATAGATGGAGCGCCCATAGAAATTCCGGCGGTCAATTTTGTAACCGATGTCCTGCATTATCGCCAGTTCTGCCTCCATAAAGCTGTTATAGCTGCGATACATCTGATGACTCATCAGGCTCCGTGCCAGCTCGATATGACTAAGATCCGGGTTACTCGGGGAACTACCCTCCCACCTGTTGTTGACGGGTATCCCCGTTATCTGTTCCCCATATGCTCCCGTAAAGGTTTTACCAGCCAAAACCTCCGTCACATGCTCGCCGCGAAAAGTCGCAAATGCCCTGCCGTTCCTGCCTGTAAAAGCCACCGCATTATCCACCACAAACGCATCTGCATCCTGCAAAATATAGTTATTGCCGAAGAAACCAGCAAGCGCCGCATCATTCTGCAATTTATTTTTGACAGCAGGCGGTACTATAACTTTTACTCCTGCCTGCTGGCCATTTTGATCATACAAATGTGCGGTAAACGATGAGTAATTTTTCGCTGCGTCCCCAAAACTAAAAATCCCCACACCATCTACGCTTCCATAGTATAGTCTTTTATCCGCACTAATTCCCAAACTATGTCCCAATTCATGATACATTACCGATACAATGTCCACATCCGTCATTGCCTGTGCCAGCGGAATGGGCTTTCCGTAAGCCACCCAGCTATAACGTCCATCTCCTTTATCAACGCCTAAATTTTTCCCGATAATGATTTTCCCTATGCCTAAGGGAAGGCTGTCATCTGGCAAGGTTTCAATACCTGTCAGCCATTTGATTGCTGTGCCGTTCTGCAAGGCCATATGTAAATAATGCGGATTTTCGGTATATGTACGAGTATTATCATAAGACACGGCGGTTGCCATAGCATTTACATCGCTGAATGTTCCCACAAAATACTGCACAGGCACAGTATTTTTCACGCCCGGCCCGATTATTTCTGCCCACTGCAAAAATGCCTGCCCCAGCCCATGTTTAAGATCATCTGTAAGTGTATAACACAACGGTTCATTCCCCAACAGGGAAAAAAAATTTCTGGCTGCCGTATTTTCCGTATCCTCTGCGCCATAATAGTAAACAGCAAAAATATCCTTGCCGCCGTAACCGATTGTCTCTGTGGTCATCGCCTGTGCGGTGGGCAAAGTTGTACAGCCTGTCAGATACAGCAGACAGGCCAGCATAAGATTCCGTTTGTTTTTCTGCATTTAGGTTACCTCCTTTTTCGCCGCCTCCTTCTCATTATTATATATTTCTCTAAAAGAAAAAAAATTCCCTCTATTCTGCAATATAATTTTTCCACCTGCGTGCTGAGAATCGTGGGGGGGGTTCTTCCAGATGCGCGGCGTGTGTCTTGGTCTGTGAAATCCATCTATGTTTTATATCGAGAAAACATTAGAGAATTTAAGTAGAAAATTGCAGTTTGCCGATGTGTGCTTAAATACAATTCGTTACAGCTCAGCTTGGCGGAGGTGGGAATACTTTTTCTCACTCCACTAAATGACCCACTAGGGAAATAGTGCCTTATAGTGACCTTGCGCCGGGCAGGCCAACGGCGCGTCTTTCACCTCGGCTTTCAGTTAATGCTGTTTGTGGGCCAGCCCTCACCTTGTTCGGGCAGTCGTTCCGCTGCGAAAAAGCATCCCCA
>JAGAYB010000130.1 GCA_017940705.1 Selenomonas sp.
GATATAATCTTAGCTGACAGGTATACCACCAGCAACATGGTACATCAGGCGGTAAAGCTCACGGACAAGACGGAGCGCACAGCTTTTTTGGACTGGCTCTGGGATTTTGAATTTGTGAAGCTCGGCCTGCCAGTGCCGGACAAGGTGATTTTTCTGGACATGGCCCCGGAGGTAGCGGATAAGCTGATAGCCGCCCGGGCGCAGGAAACCGCCGTGAAAAAGGACATCCATGAGCGTGATACGGCGTATCTGCATCGCTGCCACGAGGCGTATCTGGAACTGGCGGAGAAATACAAATGGGATAAAGTGGTATGTAATGACGGGGACAGCCCTAAAAGCATAGAAACCATCCATGCCGCTGTATATCGGCTGGCAGAGGCATTGTTGAAGCAGTAAGGAGTAAGCATGATAAAAGAAGTTCTGGTGGTAGAGGGCAAGATGGACGTGGTAGCCATCGACAAGGCCGTGGAAGCGGACTGCATTATCACCGAAGGGTTCAACCTGAAAAAACAGGCGCTGAAAAATATCGAACAGGCCTATAAAAAACGGGGCATCATCATTATGACCGACCCGGATTCGGCAGGCGAGCGGATTCGCAGCTACCTCACCAAGCGTTTTCCCGCAGCAAAACACGCCTTTGTGCCGGTGGAAGAGGCAACGGACAACGATGATATCGGCATAGAACAGGCTAAGCCTGAGGCTATCCGCAAGGCACTGGCCAGGGTGCGCACCATGGACTGGGAGCCGGCCAATAATTTCAGCAGTACGGATTTAATCGTAAATGATTTGTCGGGTGCGCCTTCTGCCACCCGACGCCGTGCCAAACTCGGCGCAAAACTGGGACTGGGCTTTGCCAATGCCAAGACTTTCTTAAAGCGCCTAAACCACTACGGCGTGACCAGAGAAGAATTTGCGGCTGCCGTAGCGGAGATGGATGAGGAGGACAAAGCATGAGAGAGCAAGCCATTCAGCCCAGGATTGCCAGCCGGGAGGTCACAACCCATATCCTAAAGGCCTTTGGCCTGCGCATGAGCAAGAAGCTGGGGCAGAACTTTTTGATTGATGCCGGGATTGTGCAGGGCATTGTGGACGCGGCGCAGATTGCGCCGGGGGACAGAGTGCTGGAAATCGGCCCCGGCATCGGGACGCTTACACAGGGGCTGGCAGAGGCCGGCGCTGAGGTGACGGCGGTGGAGCTGGATAAGAAACTGCCGGCGGTTCTCGCCGAAACGCTCAAGGGCTACGACAATGTGCGCATTGTGCCCGGAGACATCCTCAAGGTCAATATTCCCGAAATCATGGGGGACGCGCCCTTTAAGGTGGCGGCGAACCTTCCCTACTACATCACGACTCCGATACTGATGGCGCTGCTGGAACGCCATCTGCCCATCACCCGCATGGTCACCATGGTGCAGAAGGAAGTGGCCCTGCGCATGGTGGCAAAACCGGGCGGCAAGGACTACGGCGCACTGTCCGTGGCCGTGCAGTATTACACCGCGCCGGAAATCGTGCTGGACGTACCGCCCCGTTCCTTTATCCCGGCCCCCGAAGTGGACAGCGTGGTTATCGCCTGTCATGTACGGGAAACGCCGGCGGTGCAGGTCAGGGACGAAAAGATGTTCTTCCGCGTGGTCAAGGCCGCCTTCGGCCAGCGCCGCAAGACTCTGGCTAACGCCCTGAAAGGCGGCGGACTGCCCAAGGAGCAGATACGTGATGCCATGGAGAGCGCCGGCATTGACCCCACGCGCCGTGGCGAGACGCTGACGCTGGAAGAATTTGGCAAACTTGCCGATGCCTTCAGCGCGATGCAGCCGTAAATTACATATTGCCGATAAATGTTCAGGGGCAGAGGTTATTTTCTGCGCGAGGAATAATCCCTGCTCCTGTTTTATCTGCAAAAATTAACTCCCGGCAAAAGGTGAGGGCGCGGTTTATGGAGAATACTAACATATCTTGGTGCAAGAATATGGGAGGATATGTTATGTTAGTAGAAACTGTGATTAAAGACCGTATTGCCTATGTGAAGATGAAAAACGGCAGGCATTTCAACTGCCTGAGCGAGGATATGTGCCACGAACTGATGGAGGCCATTCAGGACAGTTATGATAAGGAATGTGTGGGAATTGTGCTGCTGGCGGAAGTAAACAAGCACGTTTGGAGCGCCGGTCATGATATCCGTGAACTGCCGCAGGACGGCAGCGACCCGTTGGCCTTTTCAGTGCCGATGGAAAGGCTGCTGCGCAGTGTTCAGGATGTGCCTATCCCTGTCATTGCCTGTGTGGACGGGACTGTCTGGGGCGGTGCCTGCGACCTCTGCCTGTCCTGTGATATGATTGTCAGCTCCAAGGACGCGACCTTTGCCATCACGCCGGCCAAAATCGGCATACCCTATAACGCTTCGGGTATTATGCACTTTGTCAATCAGCTGGGCATAAACAAGGCCAGAGAAATGTTTTTCCTGGCCACGCCGATAACAGCCGAAGATGCCTTGAACGTCGGGCTTATCAATCGGGTGGCAGACGATGGTGCAGAGCTGGAAAAAATGCTGGAAGAGCAGTTTCTGGCACCGCTGCGCCGCAACAGTATTTTGTCCATCAGCGCCATCAAACGCCAGTTCCGCATTTTGTCGCGCGCCTCTACGGTTATCAGCGCCGAAAGTTTTGAACGCATTAACGCTTATCGCAATGCCGTATACCGCGGCGAAGATTACAAAGAAGGCATCAACTCGTTTTTGGAAAAACGCGCGCCGGAATACAAGGGCAAGGCTCGGGATTTGGATTAACTGACAAAGGAACAGGAGATTCGGCCATGAAACGACGTGATTTCCTACGGTGGAGTGCCGGTACGCTGCTGGGCGTTATGCTCGGCGAAAAGGAGATGCTGAAGGTTTCGGCGTCCTATTACGAGCCCATGATTTACAAGCGGTTTTTGCAATTCACCGAGTACGAGGAACGCAAGCGTACAGAGGTGCTGGTGATTCATCATACGGGCTTTCCCAATGTGGACAAGGATTCCACTGTCACCGCTATCCATAAATATCATCAGGAGACGATGAAGTGGGCCGGTGTCGGCTATCATTACCTCATCCGCAAGGACGGCATGATTGAGCAGGGACGGCAGCAAAATATGGTGGGGGCTCATGCCTATGGGCATAATAAAAATTCCCTCGGCATCTGTCTGGCAGGGAACTTTGACATCGGCAGGCCCACGGCGGCGCAGATGGAGGCGGTCAAGGAACTCTGCCGCTGGCTGTGCCAAAAATATAAGCTCGACCCGTTGAAAAAAGGCACGATTGTAGGCCACCGTGACCTCAACGACACCGCCTGCCCCGGCAAGCGCCTGTACCGCCGTCTGGAGGAGATAAGGTACTACTGTGCCGAAAGCAGAAGGTGAGGCTTTTCTGTGTTTTGGTGTAAAACTTGCAAAAAATGCCTAACTGCCCTTGCTACTATGCAAAAAATGTTATACAATTAGGGGCGTGTATTATATAAGGAAAAATTTTTCGCTAACAATGATAGCAGAAAGCAGGTAGGTTATGGCTGAGACTATTTGGTCCATCCTGCCGCCGGTTATTACCATTATACTGGCTTTGTGGACGAAGGAAGTCTATATGTCCCTTATCATCGGCATTTTTTCCGGTGCCATGCTCTATACCGGGGGCAATTTCCTAGAATCCACGCTGACCATGTTTCAGGTTATGGCGGACAAGGTGGGCGGTAATGTCAACATCTTGGTATTTTTGGTTATTTTAGGTATTCTCGTGGCGGCAATCACGCGCAGCGGCGCGACCAGCGCTTATGGACAGTGGGCCGCCCGTACTATCAAGGGGCGGCGTCAGGCGTCCCTCATCACGGCTCTTTTGGGGCTGGTCATCTTCATTGACGATTATTTCAACTGTCTGACGGTGGGTACTGTCATGCGCCCGGTGACGGATAAGTTCAAGATTTCCCGGGCAAAGCTGGCCTATATCATTGACGCCATGGCAGCGCCGATCTGCATAATCGCGCCGGTGTCCAGCTGGGCGGCGGCGGTGGGCTCATCCCTGCCGGAAGGCTCGGAGATTGACGGTTTTTCCCTGTTCATACAGACCATTCCGTTTAATCTTTATGCGTGGCTGACGATTGTGTTCCTGTTCTTCATCATTTATACTGGCAGGGACTTCGGGCCGATGGCGCATGATGTGAAGTGCAGCAATGAGAAGTTTGAGATACCGAAGGAATATCAGGAAAGCGGTGAAATTCACAAAGAAGAGCAGGGCAATGGCAAAATTATCGACCTGCTGCTGCCGCTTTTTGTGCTGATTGTGGCCTGCGTTTACGGCATGCTCTACACCGGCGGCATTCACGAGGGCAAGAGCATTGCCGATGCCTTTGCTGGCTGCGATTCCTCAAAGTCGCTGGTGCTGGGCTCCTTCATTGCCTTTGTGTTTACGGGAATTTTGTACCTGCCGCGCAAGGTGTTGTCCTTCAACGCTTTTTGCGACAGCTTTGGCTGGGGCTTCAAGGCCATGACGCCGGCCATCTTTATCCTGTGCCTGGCATGGACACTGTCGGGTATTTGCAGCGATAAGTACCTGAATCTGGGCGGTTTTGTCGGCGGCATCGTCAGTGCCCATACGGCGCTTATCATGCTGCTGCCGCCGATTTTCTTTCTGGTGGCCATCGGGCTGGCGTTTGCTACCGGCACCAGCTGGGGGACGTTTGGCATCCTCATTCCCATCGCCGTGGCGGTGGTCGGCGCGGACCCGCAGATGCTCGTTATCTGTGTGGCGGCTATCCTTTCCGGCGCGGTGGGCGGCGACCATGCCTCGCCTATCTCCGATACCACAATTCTGGCTTCGGCCGGTGCGCAGTGCCATCACCTTGACCATGTGAGCACGCAGCTCCCCTATGTGATGACTGTGGCAGGATGCTCTTTGGCAGGCTATGTGGCTGACGGCTTTACCGGCAACGGCTGGATTGGCCTCGGCGTGGCCTTGGCGCTGTTGTGTGTCGTTATGTCTGTAGTGACGGCCAAAGTAGCATCTCTGGATAAGTAAATAAATGCTGATGATTCCCGGCAAGGATAAAACTTTGCCGGGAATATTTGTATTATCTTATAATGCAGGAGTAAGGAGGCTATGGTAGAATAATACAAACATAATGTTGCTGCCGCAACACAGTATA
>JAGAYB010000131.1 GCA_017940705.1 Selenomonas sp.
AAAGATAATTGCCGATAACCAAATGAAGATTATGTGCAATTGTATTATGTCCCGTCCCTGCCGGAGCCATCATAACGATTTCTCCTGCAATCAATTCTTCTTTTGTGTCTATTGGTTCTGCCAGCATGCCATAACACCTCCGCCACAACTCATCATACATTGTCTGTTATTAGTATAACAGATACGCCCCAATTATTTAACCCCAAAATCCCCCAGCGATGCAAGCCAACATCATCACTGAGGGATTTTTTCTTACGCTCTATTCTTCATTTACCGTTTCATATTCACCAAAGTCTCCAGCATCTCATCACTAACTGTAATAATCTTGGAATTCGTCTGGAAACCACGTTGAGTAACAATCATATCGGAAAATTCATTGGCGATATCGACATTGGACATTTCCAAGGCCGATGAAGTTATGCTTACACCAAAACCACTGGCCGTACCTATTATTGCCTGACCAGAGTTATTGGATTCTTGATAAAGGCTACTGCCAGTCTTTGTAAGACCAGCCGCGTTGGTAAACTGAGCCAATGCTACCTGACCTTCTATTAAGCGCTCGCTATTCGTATACACACCAATCAATTGTCCAAGATTGTTGACCTCCACGCTCTTAAGCGTACCAGCTGCATAACCATTGACATCTGCACGGATAGTATTGTCACTGCCAAAGCCTGTATTTGACTGCGTCAGATTGGAAAAATCAACCGTTACCTCCTGAGGGTCTTCTGCTCCATTAGTCAAAGTAAAAGTAGCTGTTCGGTTTGTAGTATAGTTTGTATCCAGTTCACCCTTGCCATTAAAGTGAAGCGTAATCGGATTCATAGATGCTGTAACCTTCGGATTACCGCTAAAATCTGTTTCCAACACTACAGTGGACTCCGTAACGGCATCTGCTTCACCACTTGAATCCAATGCCATATCCCCCACCTGCAATGAAACTCTCCATGTACTTGTATTTGAATCTGAGCCAGTCTTTGTAAAATATATTGGCAAACTGTGAGCACCACCTAATGCATCATAAACAGTCATAACAGAAGCCTGTGGCAAACTCTCGCCGACCCGATAAGAGCCAGTTTTATAGGTAGCGGTCTTGTCACTAGTCCCATCGTTATAGACAACATATACCGGATTATCCTCTGTGCCGATACAGCATGCTTTAGTAACTGCAACCATACTTTTTATTTCCGATGAATATTCTATTGACGATATTTTTTCCGTAGCTGTCGCCGTTACCGTCGAAGTATAAGCAATGGACTTTATGGTTAGCCCTGTTGTACCGTAAGCAGCTCCAATAGCATAGGTCGTTCCATTGATTAAGTCTGTGTCTGCGACAGTTGAGTCATCCGATAAAGTAATTGTAATACTATTATTAGTATTCTTTTTTACACTATCACCTGTACCTGTATAGGTAGCACTATAATCATCACCTACAGCCACAGCTGTTTTTGTGCCTGCTTTTGTCCCATCAGCTAAGGTTAAAACATACAAATTCTCGCCTATGGTATAACTGTCATTTGCCATATTGTTCAACGTAGCTCCACTTGTTGTGGTGATTCTCAGCGTGTTAGTATCTGCTCTGGTCTTAGATTTAACTGCAGTATTTGCTGTATAAGTTGCTGTATAAGTTCCCCCAACAGAATACGTGCTCCCCTCTGTAAGTTCCGAAGTCTCACCTTCCTTATAACCAGCTGTACTGCCGTCTGCCATTGTTAAAGTCAACGCTTCTGTAGCAGAATTTACCGAAGCTGTTCCATCTGAGGCATCAGAAAAGTTTTTTGTTGTCCTCTGTACCGTTTTTCCGCCATAAACACTTTTAATCATATAAGGGTCAGCATTAAGATTGTTATAAAAATCAATGGTGGACGTAGCTTTAGCGGCCATACGCTTCCCCGCCTTAACATTTATCTTACTGATATCAGCTGTCATATCTAATGTTCCTGTTTCATCAGAAACCCACCCTTGCACATACATACCACTTCCCGGTAATACATAATCGCCGTTATAGTCAAAAGCGAACGCACCATTGCGCGTATAGTAAGTTTCTGAACCAGACTTCACGACAAACAAACCTTCACCTGACATACATAAGTCAGTATTTTTTCCTGTTGACTGAATCGCCCCATCAGTAAATATCGTATCAATTCCTGCAACGCCTACGCCTAGACCAATCTGTTTTGGGTTAGTGCCACCTACCAGCGATGACGGCGCAGATGCCGCCGAACTTGTCTGACTAAGCGTATCTTGAAAAGTCACTCGCCCCGACTTAAAACCTGTCGTATTGACATTGGCAATGTTGTTGCCAATTACATCCATTCTCGTCTGATGTCCTTTTAACCCTGCCACGCCGGAAAATAATGAACGCATCATAGTAAATCACGTCTCCCCTCAATCACACATCACAAGATGGCAACACTATCAATGTTGGTAAAAATATTTTCTTTAGCTGAATCTTCATCCACAGCAGTAATGACCGTGCGATTTTCTATACTTACTACCAACGCTGTTTTCTTCATCAGTATAAGTGCATCTCGCAGTCCTTTCTCAGCCATGCGGTCAACGGTATTTCTTAGCTGGCTCTTGTCCTCTGATGAAAATTGGATGCCGCGCAGATTCATACGCTTTTCTGCATGAGCAGAAAATTTCACCTCACCAGCAGCCTTTAGTTCATTAGCAAAGCTGCCTTCTCTTGCCGACTTTCCCTGTCCCTTGCCGACTATTGCCCGTCCATGTCCGGCTGTATTGGGTATCTTAGTTACTGTTTCCATATTGTTATATACCCCTTTATGTTTATAACATATTTTATAACATATTCTGATTACATACTCTATATCGTTTATATTTGACAAAAACTTAAATATTTTATATTGATAAATATTATCATTTATATAATATTTATCACATCTTTTGAACATTTATATATTATATTTTATTTTATAAAATATAATTAAAGAGGTGATTAACATGAGTAGCAAACTACGTATCACAAAGAAACTGCGCGGTGATGATGGCTATCGTGTCTTCTCTGTAAGACTACGCACTGACACGCTTGACCGTATCAACACCCTTGCAGACGATACAGGACGTACACGTAATGAACTAATCGGAATGCTGCTTGATTTCGCCTTGGAAAACAGCGAAGTCGTAAATGAGCACTAACCAAAAATTATCCTCAAAATAAAAGCAACAGTTTTGCCCTCTGCAAAGCTGCTGCTTTTTGTTTGTCATTTTATCTATAAATGTATCCTCAATACGCACAATAACGATTGACATTTTATTTTTACAGTTGTAATATTGTAAACATATTATTTCAGTTAGGAGTGGTATTATAATGCAGTATCTCAGTAAAATCAGTGATTTTGTTTCCAAGTACATGGCGCCGCTGGTTATTATTGTGGCAGCCATTGCCCTATTTGAACCGGCCAGCTTTAAATGGGCAGCGCCGAAAATCACCATTCTTTTGGGCGTTGTGATGTTCGGCATGGGCATGACGCTGAAACTCAAGGACTTTAAGCTGGTGTTTCAGCGTCCTCGTGATGTGTTTATCGGTGCTCTGGCTCAGTTCACCATCATGCCGCTTTTGGCATGGTGTCTGGCTAAAGGCTTCGGTCTGCCGCCCGAGCTTGCCGCCGGTGTCATCCTTGTGGGTACCTGCCCCGGCGGTACTTCTTCCAATGTCATGACCTTTCTGGCCCGCGGGGATGTGGCCCTGTCAGTGTCCATGACAATGACCACCACCATTCTTGCGCCTATTGTCACGCCGCTGCTCACCTGGTGGCTGGCCGGTGCCTGGGTAGAAATCTCCCTCACTGCCATGATGCTCTCCATTGTTCAGGTCGTCATTCTCCCCATTGTCTTAGGTATTCTTTTAAACAGTTTCTTTGAATCCCAGATTCAAAAAGCTGTCAAAGTCCTGCCGCTCGTTTCCGTCACCGCCATTATCCTCATTGTTGGCGGCGTGGTTTCTGTCAGCGCCCAGCGCATCATGGAAACCGGTCTGCTGATCATGCTGGTGGTCATGTGCCACAATCTTTTGGGCTACGGCATCGGGTTCCTGCTGGCCAAGGCCTGCCACATGGATTTGGCCAAAGCCAAGGCGATTTCCATTGAAGTCGGTATGCAAAATTCCGGCCTTGCTACCTCTCTGGCCATGCTCCACTTTGGGGCTGCCGCTGCTATTCCGGGCGCTATCTTCTCGGTATGGCACAATATCTCCGGCTCGCTGGCCGCCAATTATCTTTCCAATAAAATGAACAAAGAAAAAGAGCCTGCCCCACAGACAGCCTCCTAAACATAAACAGGCTGAATTTCCATTTAAGCGGAGATTCAGCCTGTTTTATTCATTATTGACTTGTCATTTTCCTCTGGCACATTCGCCGGCTTCTCCCCGGAGAATGTCGATACCGTGCCGCAAAGGCGGCAGGATAAAGCCCAGACATTCTTCCACGGCCTTACGGCTGCCGGGCAGATTCACAATCAGGCTGCGGCGGCAGATACCGGCCTGCGCGCGGCTGAGCATGGCCCTGTCCGTTATTTTAAGTGACATTGCCCTCATGGCCTCAGGAATTCCGGGAGCCAGTCGTTCACAGACGGCCAATGTGGCCTCGGGCGTAATGTCCCGTGGTGAAAAACCCGTACCGCCGGTGGTGGCAATGAGCGCTATGCCCCGTGCCGCCAGCTCTGTCATTTTCGCTTCCAGTGCTTCCTGCTCATCGGGCAGGATTACTTTTTCTAGCACGGTGTAGCCGTTCTCCGTCAGGATTTCCGCTGCCTTGGCGCCGCTTTCATCCACGCGCTCACCACGGCTGCCCTTATCGCTGGCCGTAATGACCGCCGCCTCCAGCGGCAGCCTTTCTCCCGGCTGCAAAATGCTCAGCTCGTCACCGACCTTAACCTCGCCACCGTGGAGCACCCTGCCGAAAATCCCCTCCCGAGGCATAATACAGTCTCCTACCTGCGCCCTGATAGCGCAGTCCTTGTGACATTCCTTGCCTATCTGGGTAATTTCAAAGTAAACCTCTCCAGCTCTGAGCCTTGTGCCCACCGGCAGTTCCTTAAAGCGGAAGCCCTCTGCCACGATGTTTTCGCCGAAAGCACCGAACCCTACATGCGCCCCGGCTCTGCGGAATGCCTCTATTTCCTCCAGCCCGAGGAAACTCACCTGCCTGTGCCATCTGCCGGCATGGGCATCACCAGCGATACCCCATTCCGTCTGAAATGTGACTTTTTCCTGCGGCACCTTCACCGTGCCCTTGGCCGCGCTCGTACATAAGGCGCAAATCTTTCCCATTGCTCAGCCTCCCACCTGATACATTGCCCGCCAATCCTGGCAAGCTTTTTTGCCGAAAAAATGTTCCGCCGGCTTCTGATAAACAGCCTGCTCTATTAGGCGTCCCAGCTCCTCACCGCCAACGCCCCGGCGCAGCAGCGCCTTTACATCAAGTCCCGTCCGCTGATTGAGGCAGAGTTTTAAGCAGCCGTCCGCCGTCAGCCGTACCCGGTTGCAGCTATGGCAAAACTTGTGTGCCAAAGCATCAATAAAGCCTATTTCCCCAGCCCAGCCGGGGATTTTATAATATCTGGCCGGACCGAAAATGCCCTGCTCTGCCCCGGCTGCAGGCATAAGCGTCCCATAGACTGCCTCCAGCTGCTGCCTTACGGTCTGCGATGGTACACCGTGATAACCGGACTGCCATGCGCAGCCGATGGGCATAAGCTCAATAAACCGCACCTTTACCTGCCAGTCTTTAGCCAGCGCAGCCAGCATGGGTAGTTCCTGCTCGTTGATGCCGGACAGCGGCACGCAGTTTATTTTCACCTGCCGCAGCCCCAAGGCGCGCACTTTATCAATTCCTGCCATAACCCTGTCCCATAGATTGCGCCGGGTCAGCTCGTTAAAGACAGCGGCCTGCAGTGTATCCAGACTGATATTAAGCTCCGTCAGCCCTGCCTCCATGAGGGATTCTGCCATTTCTGCCAGCAGTACGCCGTTGGTTGTCAGCGCCACCTGCTCAATTCCCGGCAGCCGGGCAATGCCCCGAAGCAGTTTCGGCAGTTCGCGGCGTACCAATGGCTCACCGCCGGTCAGACGCACTTTTTTGATGCCCCTTTGCGCCAGCGGCCGCAGCACCGTCATAATTTCCTCAAAGGTCAGCAATTCCTCAGGCGGCATTTTTTGCACGCCCTCCTCCGGCATACAGTAACGGCAGCGCAGATTGCAACGGTCAGTCAGCGAGAGCCGCA